>NZ_CAUVXI010000056.1:26152-27835 GCF_963555845.1 Protofrankia sp. Cas8
ATGGTCACAGGTGCCTCCGGACGGTGTCCATCCGAAGACCTTCAAGATCGTCTTCTTGCCGCCGCGCCCGGCCTACCAGCTGATCGAGTTGCGCGGCGTCAAGGCGGGCGTCGCGTTCGGCCACCGCACGCAGCGTGCGCCACGCCATCGCCTTGCCCTCCACGCCGAGCCGCAACGACTCCAGTTCGATGACCGTACGCAGCGGTGAGTTCCGCAGGAGTTGACCGTTGAGCTTGAGCCGGGCGACCTTCTCCATCGCCCAACCTGTATAGACCTTGTATTGTCGCGCGGGGAGACCGAGAGCGCTGATCATGTCGAGCAGCGCGGTACGGTCCTGCGCGATCTCGGACGCCAGTCGCTCGAGCACATCCCCGGCCGCTGAACCGCGCTGCGACCGGGCCGCGCGGCGGGCCAGCTCAAGACCACTGGTAGCACCCGCCAAATGGTCATTCAGATAGATACCGAGTGGCGTCGGCTCAGAATCGGGCCCACGGTTGATGCCGATCGAACTGACGGTGCCGGTCCGGCCGTCGCTGTCCGCCATGACGCCTCCGAGCTTGCGACCGATGTACGTGCGACCGATGTGCTACCAACGTGCCCGGCCAGGCCGCGCCCATGCCCGTTCCCCCCGCTGGATGCACCCGCATAACGGATGACGATCAAAGAGCGAGTCCGGGGCACGGACATCGCGAGGTGCGAGGACCAGGACTTAGGACCAGGACCAGGGCAGAAGGGCGGACATCACAAAATTCACGGCATTGGGCTCGATCGGGATTACACTTCATGACACGCCCACAGATTCGCACGACGACGCCTGTGGTAGCAATCCGTAACAGGAGGCCGGGTGAGCACGCAGTTCGACCTCATCGTTGTCGGCGGAGGGGTCATCGGTTGCGCGGTCGCCTACCAGGCGCGCTCCCTATTCGAGCGGATTGCGGTCGTAGATCAAGCCCGTTCGCTCGGCGCGATGGCTTCGTCGGCGGCAATAGGAGGGATTACGCCGCAGAGTGACGACATCTGCGGAGCAAGCCTGAGTCTTCTCGCGGATCAGAGTCGCGCGCTTTATCCGGCTTGGCTGCGGGAGATCGAAAACGAAGCCGCCGTGTCAATACCTTTGCATACCGCAGGTCTGCTCCAGGTGGCACTGTCGGGTACCGAACTCGACCGGCTCGGCTGCGTGCTGCTGCCGGAATGGATCTCGCGCGGCGTCGAGGTCGTACCGTGCTCCCCAGCCGAGCTTCAGGCCTTGGAGCCGCTGCTCACGCGGCGCGCAAAGGGCGCATTCCTGCTGCCGCGGGAAGCGTCCCTGGAGCCCGCTCGCCTGCTTTCCGCGCTCGATTCCGTACTGCGACGGGATCCGCGTGTCACCGTCCTCACCGATGCGACGGTGGAGGAGATGAGGAGCACACCGGACAGCATAATGATCCGCGTGAAGGGCGGAACGATGCTCGGCTGTCGTCACGCCGTGCTCACCGCGGGGCTGGGTAGCGGCCAGTTACTGCCGGCTCGCACCGTCGATCCGATGTTTCCCGTAAAGGGACAGGCAATGGAGTTCCAGGTACCTCGGGTAGCGAGCTATCCCCTTCGTTTCCAGCTGTACGCCAAAATCGAGACAGCGGAGGGAATCAAGTCAGCATACCTGGTCCCGCGCGTGGACGGACGGGTGGCCGCGGGCACGACGTA
>NZ_CAUVXI010000057.1:0-27066 GCF_963555845.1 Protofrankia sp. Cas8
CTTGAGTTCCTGCAGCCGTCGCGGAACCCGGATCGCCCAGCCCTTGTCCCGGAAGTGCCGCTTGATCTCGCCGACGATGGTAGGCGTCGCATAGGTGGAGAACTCCACCCCGCGCTCGGGATCGAAGCGGTCAACAGACTTGATCAGTCCGATCGTCGCGACCTGGGTCAGGTCGTCGAGCGGCTCGCCGCGGTTACGGAAGCGACGGGCCAGGTATTCCACCAGCGGCAGGTGCATCCGGACGAGCTGGTCGCGGATCTCGGCCCGTTCGGGGGTGCGGTCGGGCATCGCGACCAGCTGGGCGAACAGTTCGCGGGCGCGCGCCCGGTCGTTGGTCTCGCCTGGATGGCCCGAACCGTAGCGTGGATCGTTGTCTGGTCTGGCCTGCGCCGTGACCGCCGCACTGGGCGCGGCGGACGCTGGCGGCGGGATGTCGCCTCCACCTGGCCCGCCTGGCCCGCCTGCGGGCGACTCGTGCTCGGCGGCATCATCGGGGGTTGCTGCGGCGGGGGCCGATGCGTTCTGGGCGATGAGGCCGTGGGTGTCGTCAAGCAAAGGCCGCGAGCGTTGCGTGGCCGGGGTCACGGCGTCCTGCAACGGTCGCGTGCGCCCTGCGGTCACGGCGCGCCCACCGGTCCGTTGCTCGGCGCGCCCGCGTTCCCGGTCCATGGTGTCGTGGTAGCCCGAGTCTCGGCGGTCGTGGGGCCGGGCACTCGGTTCTCGGGCACTCGGTTCTCGGGCACTCGGTCTTCGGGCACACCGCGCCGCTTTCGCAGCCTGATGGTGACCCGGGGATCGGCGGTCACCGAGCTGGAGACCTCATCGGCGAGGGCGGTCAGCACCGTCCAGGCGAACGTGTCGGTGGACGGGGGTTCGCCGTCCAGGCTGAGCACCGTCACGGCGACCTGGATGACTCCGGGGGCGAGCTCGAAGGTGCATTCCAGGTTCGACCCGGGCACAGCCGACAGCAGGAGCAGAGCACATGCCTCGTCCACGGCGATCCGCAGGTCCTCGATGTCGTCGAGGGTGAAGTCGGCACGGGCCGCTAGCGAGGCCGTTGCGGTCCGAAGCACCGACAGGTAGGCGCTTGCCGCGGGAAGCGTGAGCTGCACAATGTCCCGCAGCCCGCCACCAGGCACTCCGGAGCTGGGAACTGTGCTGGTGGAGGCCCCGGTACCGGGGACCCCGCCACCCGGGACACCGCCCTGACCGTTCGCGGTTCCGGTCTTCGGCGTCGTGTCCACCGCGGTACCCCCTTGTCGCTCAGGGCCTCCGGCGGCGTGAAAAATCATGATCGCGCCGCCCTCGGCCGTTCGTGTCGCTGTGGGCCTCCGGCGGCGCGAAAACCCATGATCGCCCCGTCCTCGGCCGCCGGCGTCCGTTCCCAGCTCGTGCCACGTGAAGACCACCGTACCCAGCGCTGCGGTGTCATCGCAGGTCGGGTGATCAATTCTGGCGATTGTGAAGGTGATTCCGACTACGTCCCATCGCCCTGGATATGGAGATGGTCCTACCGAGACGAAAAAACTGATCTTTCTGGAAAAATAAGGGTATTCGTCCCGCTTCCCGTGTCCCGCGATGTGGCAAGTCAGCCGGGCCGGGCAGAGCGGAGCCGTTCCTGACGGATCGGTGGAGCCGATCCGTCAGGAACGCTGTTTCTATGCGGCCTTGGTCTCCCAGAAGATCGTGGAGATCCGGTCAATGAGCTCAAGCAACTGCTGCCCGTCGGCCGGGTCGACCGAACCCTTGGCGCCGGCCGCTCCCGCCGCCTTGGTGGCCTGCCAGAACAGATCATGCAGGTCGGGGTACTTCTCGACGTGGTTGGGCTTGAAGTAGTCGGTCCACAGCACCCACAGGTGGTGCTTGACCAGCTCGGCGCGCTCCTCCTTGATGGCCAGGGCGCGGGCGCGGAAGGCCGGGTCCTCGTTCGCCTGGTACTTCTCCTGGATTGCCTTCACCGACTGCGCTTCGATCCTCGCCTGAGCCGGGTCGTAGACCCCGCAGGGCAGGTCGCAGTGGGCGCTGACCGTTGTCTTTGGACGCAGGAGGCTCATGCCGCCGTCCTTTCTCGTCATGCTGGACGTATCTCGTCCGCTGGACCGATGAGGAACATCAGGTGGGTGCAAAGTGCAAGGTGCAAGGTGGCCGTCAGGCGCGGCGGGCCGGAGCGATCCTGGACGGCATCTGGGCTCTGTCCCCACCCTCTGGCAACCTACCCGGGTGAGCCGAGGTGTTGCGGTACGGGCGGTCTGGGTCAGTGGGGAGTCCATGCTGCCGACCCTGCGCGACGGTGATGCGTGTGTGGTGCTGTGGGGCGTGGCCCCACAGGTGGGAGATGTGGTCGTGGCGCGGCTGCCCGGGCGCGGGCTCGGGGTGAAGCGTGCGGCCTTCGTCGAACCCGACGGGTCGTGGTGGCTGCGATCCGACAACGTCATGTTCGGCACGGACAGCGCGACCTTCGGCTCTGTGCCGTCGCAGGACGTCCTGGGCAGGGTCGTCGCCCGCTATTGGCCGCGGCCCTGCTGGCTGCGCAGGGCTGCATAGAAGGCGAGGCAGTCGGAGTAGGAGGGGAGCAGGCCCGCGGCTTCGGCGTCCCTCAGCGACGGGGCAGCAGCGTCTTTCTCGGACAACAGCGGCGGCACCTCCGGTGGCCACGGCAATGCCAGTTCAGGGTCAAGCGGGTCGATGCCGTGCTCGTGTGAGGGGTTGTAGGGCGTCGAACAGAGGTAGGAGATCGCCGCGTTGTCGGTGAGTGCCATGAAGGCGTGACCGAGCCCCTCGGCGAGGTAGAGGCCCCGCCGGTCAACGTCGTCGAGCACGACCGCCTGATGCGTGCCGTAGGTCGGCGAGCCGATTCGGATGTCGACCACGCAGTCGAGGACCTGGCCGTGCACACAGGTGACATATTTGGCCTGGCTGGGCGGGATATCGGCGTAGTGGACGCCGCGCAGCGTCCCGCGCCGACTCACGCTGTGGTTCGCCTGGGCGAGATCGAGTGGGTGACCGATCACCTTGGTAACGGTCTCGGAGCGGAACCACTCCAGGAACGTGCCTCGGTCATCGGTGTGCTGGCGGGGGGTGAACACCCAGGCGCCGGCTATCGCAAGTTCATGAACCTCCACGAACGCGCACCGTACCGGGTAATGATGCCCTTTGGGTGGCCAACTTGTCCGCGGCCGTCAGCGGGCACCCTGAACAGCCCGTGCTGTCGGCTTGCCGACCATGGCGGCCGGCTGTTGTCGATCATTGCGGCGCCGCCGGTCCGGTTCGGCCAGCGCGGCTCCATTGGGGTTGCTGTGCTGATCCATCGGCGTTTCGACGCGCCGCCTGTTCGTCGGCGCGCACCTTGTGCGTCCGGGCACATGGGCGTGCTTCAGTCGGAGTCCAGAGGCGTTCGCGGGCGGGCCGACGGGTCCGCGTGTCATATTGGGCAGCATCCCCGGGCAACCCCCGGCTTCGCCGTCCAGGCCTCCCACCCGTCGAGGCATCTCGTCCGAGGGAGTATGTGATGACTGCCACAACCGACCATTCCGTTGGTCATGCCGGGCCAGATCCGTCCATGCGGGTGCCGGCCGCGCCGGCCGCGCTCACGGACGTGCCCGGATCGGTCGGCCGCGACACCGACCCCGTCTTTGTCCTGCACAAGGGCGGGAAGATCGGCCTAGCTGTGACCGTTGCGTTGAACGACCGTGAGGACCTGTCGCTCGCCTACACTCCCGGCGTCGCGCGGGTCTGCATGGCCATAGCGGCCGAGCCCGCGCTTGCCGACGACTTCACGTGGAGGTCCAACGCGGTCGCCGTGGTGACCGACGGCACGGCGGTGCTGGGGCTCGGCGACATCGGCCCGGCCGCGGCGCTACCGGTCATGGAGGGCAAGGCCGCGCTGTTCAAACACTTTGCCGGCGTGGACGCGGTGCCGATCTGCCTCGACTGCACCGAGGTTGAGGAGATCGTGGAGACCGTCGTCCGGTTGGCGCCCGGTTTCGGCGGCATCAACCTGGAGGACATCTCCGCGCCGCGGTGCTTTGCCATCGAGCAGCTGTTGCAGAGCCGGCTGGACATCCCGGTGTTCCACGACGACCAGCACGGGACGGCCATCGTGACGCTGGCCGCCCTTGAGAACGCCGCTCGCCTGACCGGCCGGCGTCTGGGCGACCTGCGTGTGGTCGTGTCCGGCGCGGGTGCCGCGGGTGTGGCCGTGACCCGCATCCTACTGGCGGCCGGTATCGGGGACATTGCGGTCGGTGATAGTCGTGGCATGCTGCACACCGGGCGTTCCGACCTCACTCCGATCAAGGCGATGGTCGCGGCCGAGACCAACCGGGCCGGCCTGTCGGGTTCGATCAACGATGCGCTCGCCGGAGCCGACGTCTTCATCGGTCTGTCTTCGGGCAAGGTGCCCGAGGATGCGGTGGCGTCGATGGCGCCGGAGTCGATCGTCTTCGCCATGGCGAATCCCGATCCCGAAGTCGACCCGGAGGTTGCGCACCGCTACGCCCGGGTCGTGGCGACCGGTCGAAGCGATTACCCGAACCAGATCAACAACGTGTTGGCCTTCCCGGGCGTGTTCCGTGGGGCAATGGATGTTCGCGCGAGCCGGATCACCGAGCCGATGAAGTTGGCGGCGGCCAACGCTCTCGCCTCGGTGATCGCGGATGAGTTGACCGAGCGGCACATCATCCCGAGTGTGTTCGACGACCGGGTGGCGCCGGCGGTTGCCGCCGCCGTGGCGCAGCAGGCCCGCGTCGACGGTGTCGCCCGTCGGTAACCCGACGGTGTCACCCGTCGGTAACCCGAAGGTGTCGCCCGTCGGTAACGGCGGCTCCCTGCGGGGGATGCCGACCCCGGGGAACCTGGGCACACTGCCCAGGTTCCCCGGGCCCAGGCCGGCATCCCAGCTCAGGCGGGCGTCCCGGGTTCAGACACGTCTGCAGCCGGCGCACGGGCGGTTCTCGGAGGCGTCCACCAAGGGCCGGAGCGTCCCGCATCCTTTGTAGCTACAGGAGACGAAGTCCGTCGCCGAGACGATGACGATCGTGTCGTTGCCGGCGTGTGCAGATGGTGCAGGGTCGGCTACCAGAACGGGCGTGCGCTGTCTGCGGCGGAACCATCGGGACGAGCCCATACTGGTCGCCGGTACCTGTTTGTGTGACACCACATCGAAGAGTGGAGCACAGTTTGGACGGCCACGCGATGGGCGCCGCGCTGCTCGTGAGCTTACCCACCCGTTTATTGTGATCATATCGATTGTCTGTCGGGTGGGTTTTGGGCTGGTGTCGCTGTGCCGATCGGTGGCAGTCGCCTTCGCATCCGCGGGCGCATCCGCTGGCGCATCCACTGGGCCGCATTGCATCCGCAGCGGCTCTACTGTGTACCGATGCTCGCTGTTTCCGCCGTCTCGCAGAGCCCTGACGATCCGCTGTCTGGTCTGGCTGTCACGCAGCGGCCAGAACCCTCCGTCCCCGACGGCTGGACGACGGTGGCCGTCCGGGCGGCAGCGCTCAACCATCATGATCTTTTCAGCCTGCGCGGGGTTGGGCTACCGGCGGACCGGCTGCCGATGATCCTGGGGTGTGATGCGGCCGGCGTGAGCGCGGACGGCGAGGATGTCATCGTCCACGCGGTCGTCGGTGACCCGGCCGCGGGTGGCGGCGACGAGACGCTTGACCCGCGACGTTCGCTGCTCTCGGAGCTGCATCAGGGAACCCTTGCCGAGGTGGTGACCGTACCGCGGCGCAACCTCGTGCCCAAGCCCGCGTCGCTGTCCTTCGAGGAGGCCGCCTGCCTGCCGACGGCCTGGCTGACCGCCTACCGGATGGTCGTCAACCGGGCCGGACTGCCGCCCGCCGGTGGTGGCACCGTGCTGGTGCAGGGTGCGGGTGGTGGTGTGTCCACCGCCGCGATCATGATCGCGAAGGCTGCCGGCCATACCGTTTTCGTCACCTCGCGAGAGGCATCCAAACGTGAGCGGGCCATCAAGATCGGTGCGGACGGGGCGTTCGAATCCGGGGCACGGCTACCGGTCAAGGTGGATGCGGTCATCGAGACTGTTGGCGCGGCGACCTGGGTGCACTCGGTGCGGGCGCTGCGTCCAGGCGGCCGGATCGTGTGCGCCGGCGCGACGAGTGGCGCGAACCCGCCGGCCGAGTTGAACCGGATCTTCTTCCTGCAACTGTCGGTGATCGGTTCGACCATGGGCACCCGCGACGAGCTGGCCGACCTCGCGACCCTGGCCGATCGCGTCGGCCTACGGCCGCTCATCGCCGATGTCCGGCCGTTGGCGGATGCGCGCGCGTCGTTCGCGCAGTTGGCCGGCGGCGAGGTCTTCGGCAAACTCGTCCTCACCGTCTGATGCTCACCGTCCGAGGCCGATCTGAGGTGGCCGTCAGCCGCCGATTCCGGTCGGTCTCAGCCCTGCCCGTCTCAGCCGTCCGGGTCGTCGAGCCGGGCCAGGTAGGTGGCCAGTTCCTCGACTGCATCCTCGTACTGAGGATGCAGATCGACGAACGCGCGCAACTCGTCGGCGAGCCAGTCGAGCGTCACGGTCTCCCCACCGCGACGCGTCGACAGCTCCTCGATACCCCTGTCGGTGAAGTACACCGTCCGCTCCGCTTCCCGGCCCCTCTTTCAGGCGCTCTCAGAGGGCCAAAGGGCATGTGATGATCGTCAGATCGCGCGCCCGGAGGCCGCAGTCTCCGGAGCGCTATGCGGTGAACGCCGCCTCGACCAGCGCCTTCTGCTCCTTCTCGTGCACCGAGGAGGACCCGGACGCGGGCGCGGCCGACGCCTTGCGTGACACCCGACGCAACCGTAGCCCCGCTGGCAGGGCGTCGGGCAGGTGGATGGCCATGTGCGGGTAGGCACCCTGGTTGGCCGGCTCCTCCTGGACCCAGACCACGTCGGCCAGGTTCGGGTAGCTTTTCAGGACGTCACCGAGCTCCGTGACCGGCGTCGGGTAGAGCTGTTCGATCCGGACGAGCGCGGTGTCGAGGACTTTCTTGCCGGTCTGCTCGGCCAGGAGGTCGTAGTAGACCTTCCCGCCTGACAGCAGTACCTTCCGGACGCCAGCCCGGTCGCTGATCCCGGCATCGTCGATCACCGGCCGCCATGACCCGGACGTCAGCTCCTCGACCGTCGAGGTCGCGGCCTTCAGCCGCAGCATCGACTTGGGGGTGAACACCACCATCGGACGCCGCACCGGCGAGAGCGCCTGACGACGCAGCAGATGGAAGTAACTGGCCGGGCTCGACGGGGCGGAGACCACCATGTTGTTCTCGGCGCACAGCGACAGGAACCGCTCGATCCGGGCGGAGGAGTGGTCCGGGCCCTGACCCTCATAGCCGTGCGGGAGCAGGAGGCCGACCGAGTTGCGCTGGCCCCACTTGGCTTCACCCGCCGCGATGAACTCATCGATGATCGACTGCGCCCCGTTCGCGAAGTCGCCGAACTGTGCCTCCCACAGCACGAGCGCTTCTGGGCGGGCCACCGAGTAGCCGTACTCGAAACCCATCGCCGCGAACTCGCTCAGCAGCGAGTCGTGGACGTAGAAGGTGCCGGCGCCGTCCTCGGCCTCCAGCGACTTCAGCGGGGAGTAGTCCTCACCGGTGTGCCGGTCGACCAGAACGGCGTGCCGCTGGCCGAAGGTGCCGCGCCGGCTGTCCTGCCCGGCAAGGCGGATGGGCCGACCGTCGAGCAGGATTGAACCGAACGCGATGGTCTCCGCGCACGCCCAGTCGATCGTTCCGTTCGCGATCATCTGGGCTCGGCGTTCGAGCTGCGGGCGCAGCCGGGGGTGGACGGTGAATCCGGCCGGCAGGGCGGTCTGCGTGTCGATGATCATCTTGATGGTGTCCAGGGACACGGCGGTGGACACGGCGGCGGCCGCTGCGGCCTCCGCCGGTGTCGTCACCAGCCGGGGTCCGCGAGCCGGGCGCTGGGTGGTGTCACGGGTCTCCGCGAACGCCTTCTCCAGCTGCGCCGAGTAGTTCTTCATGGCCTGCTCGGCCTCGGCCAGCGTGATGTCACCACGGCCGATCAGCGCTTCGGTGTAGAGCTTGCGGACCGACCGCTTCGTGGCGATCGTGTCGTACATCAGCGGCTGGGTGAACGACGGCTCGTCCATCTCGTTGTGCCCGCGCCGCCGGTAGCACACCATGTCGATGACGACGTCCTTGTGGAACGCCTGCCGGTACTCGAAGGCCAACCGGGCCACCCGGACACACGCCTCGGGGTCGTCCCCGTTCACGTGGAAGATCGGGGCCTGCACCATCCGGGCGACGTCGGTCGCATACACCGACGAGCGGCTGGCGATCGGCGAGGTCGTGAACCCGACCTGGTTGTTGATGACGACGTGCACAGTCCCGCCGGTGCGGTAACCGCGCAGCTGCGAAAGGTTCAACGTTTCGGCGACCACACCCTGGCCGGCGAAGGCTGCATCCCCGTGGACGAGCACGGGCAGGACGGTGAACCCCTCGGGACCCTTGTTGAGCATGTCCTGCTTGGCCCGGGTGACACCTTCGAGCACCGGGTCGACCGCCTCCAGGTGGGACGGGTTGGACACGAGCGAAATCCGCACCTGACGGCCGTCCGGGCTGGTGTAGAGGCCCTCCGCGCCGAGGTGGTACTTCACATCGCCCGAACCGTGTGCGGTCTGCGGGTCGACGTAGCCCTCGAACTCGGCGAAGATCTGCCGATAGGACTTGCCGACGATGTTCGCCAGCACGTTCAGGCGGCCGCGGTGGGCCATCCCGAAGGTGACCTCGTCCATTTCCGCCTCGGCGGCCCGCTGGAGTACCTCGTCGAGCAACGGGATCGCCGATTCGGAGCCTTCGAGGGAGAACCGCCGCTGCCCCACGTACTTGGTCTGCAGGAACGACTCGAACGCCTCGGCCGCACCGAGCCGCTCAAGGACGTGCAGCTGCTCGGCCGGGTCTGGCCGCTCAGCGGCCCGCTCGACCCGCTGCTGGATCCAGCCCCGTTCGTCGGGCTCCTGGATGTGCATGTACTCGATGCCGACCCGACGACAGTAGGAGTCCCGCAGGACACCGAGAATATCGCGTAGCGTCATCCTACGGTGGCTGGCGAAGCCGTCGACGGGGAACTCGCGGTCGAGGTCCCACAGGGTCAGGCCGTGGCTGATGATGTCGAGGTCGGGATGGCTGCGGATGGCGAACTCGAGGGGGTTCGTGTCGGCCATGAGGTGTCCGCGCACCCGGTAGGCGTGGATCAGTTCGAGGACCCGGGTGCCGTGGTCGAGGTCACCTTCGTGGGACGAGGTGATGTCGGTGACCCACCGCACCGGCTCGTACGGGATGCGCAGCGAGCGGAAGATTCCCTCGTAGAAGTCATCCTCGCCGAGCAACAGCTGGTGCATGCGGCGCAGGTACTCGCCGGACTGCGCACCCTGGATGATCCGGTGGTCGTAGGTGCTGGTCAGCGTGATGATCTTTGAGACCGCCAGCTTCGCCAGCGTCTCGGTGGAGGCGCCCTGGAATTCGGCCGGGTATTCCATGGCACCGACACCGATGATCGTCCCCTGGCCCTGCATGAGGCGCGGAACCGAATGCACGGTGCCGATGCCCCCGGGGTTGGTCAGAGTGATCGTCACATCGGCGAAGTCGTCGGCGGTGAGCTTGTTCGTCCGGGCCCGCCGTACAAGATCTTCGTAGGTGAGCCAGAACTGGCTGAAGTCCATGGCCTGGGCCTGCTTGACCGCGGCCACTACCAGCTGCCGGGACGACCCCTTGACCAGGTCGATGGCGAGACCGAGGTTGACGTACTCCGGTGCGACCAGCGTCGGCTTGCCGCCGATCTCGCCATACGAGTAGTTCATGGCCGGCGCCGTCTCAAGGGCCTTGACCATCGCATACCCGATCAGATGGGTGAACGAGACCTTGCCGCCACGGGAACGGGCCAGGTGCCGGTTGATGACGATCCGGTTATCCGCGATCAGCTTGGCCGGGACCGCGCGTACGGAGGTCGCAGTCGGGACATGCAGGGACGTCTCCATGTTGGCGACGACCCGGGCGGCGGCACCACGCAGTGGCGAGGTCGGGACGCCGTTGGTCGGGGTTGGTGCGACGTACCCGGATGTCGGCGCCGATGTCCGGGCCGGTGCAGGCGCAGGCGCAGGAGCAGGCGCGCTGGGCGCCGCGGCACTCGGTGCGCCGGTGGGCGCCGCGTCCACCTGGCTCGGCTGCGGCACCGAACCGGCTGTGACAACAGGGGGGACGGGCCTGGTCGTACTCGGCTGCCCGTTCACCTCGCCCGGTTGATAGTCGGAGAGGAACTCGCGCCACTCCGGCGAAACACTCTCAGGGTCCGCGAGATACTGCTGGTAGATCTCGAATACCAGCCACTCGTTGGGGCCGAAGTCGGGTCCGGACTCGGGTACCGTCGGTGCTGTCACGGGGGCGTTCCCCTCTATCTACCCTTTGTTATGGCCCGCTGTGCGGGCCCTTCCGTTGCTGTGTGCTCAGGCTACCCGTCGGCTTCATCTGATCTGTCCGAACGCTGTGACCCGTGAGACAGGCCACGGGCATGGGAAGTGTGCCAGTATCTGACAGGGACCGTCCCGATCCGGGCATTCGCGACGTGCGTGCGGCGGAGGCAGCCGCGAGCGCCAGTCCTGTGATCCAGTCGCGTCCTGTGATGTGTTCCGGGACGGGATCTGGGACATGCGAGGATCCATGCGTGGCGGTGTGGCTCGGGGTCGACGTGGGTGGCACCTTCACCGACCTGGTCGCGGTTGACGACAACGGGCAGCTGGTTTTCGCAAAGGTGCCGTCGGTGCCCGCCGACCCGTCGGTCGGCGTCTTGGCCGCCGTCCGTGGTGCCGGTTTCGCTACCGGCTCCGGGAGCGCAGGGCCCGGGCACCCCGGGCACGGGGCTTTCGAGCCCGCAACGGTCGAGCGCTTCGCCCACGGCACCACGGTTGCCACCAACGCGTTGCTGGAGCGGAGGGGGGCGCGTACCGCTCTGGTGACCACCCGCGGGTTCGCCGACATCATCGAGATCGGTCGGCAGAACCGGCCGGCGCTTTACGACCTCACCCGCGATCGCCCGCCGGCACTGGTGCCGCGCGAACTCCGCTACACCGTCGTGGAGCGCACCGGGCCGGCCGGTGTGATCATTGCGCTGGATGAGGACAGTCCGCGGGAGGTCGCCGCGGCACTCGCGACTGTTGACGATCTTCAGGCCGTGGCCGTGTGCCTGCTGTTCTCCTTCGTCCATCCCGAGCACGAACGCCAGGTCGCCGACGTGCTGCGCAGCAGCCTGCCCGGGGTCACCGTGGTGGCCTCACACGAGGTGCTGCCGCAGTTCCGGGAGTACGAGCGGTTCGCCACCACCGTCGCCGACGCCTACCTGACGCCGACGCTGTCGGCTTACCTGCGGGCGCTCGCCCGCCGGTGCGTGGCCGCGGGGCTGCCGGTGCCCCTGGTCATGCAGTCCTCCGGCGGGGTGGTGGATCTCGGGACCGCAGCCGCTCACGCCGCGGCATGCGTGCTGTCGGGGCCGGCCGGCGGAGTGGTCGGTGCCGCCTACGTCGCGGGGCTGTCGGGCGTGGCCGATCTGCTCACCTTCGACATGGGCGGAACATCCACCGATGTCGCGCCGGTGCTGGGGGGACGGGTGCAGATCACCGCCGAGTCGATGCTGGCCGGCATACCGATCACGTTGCCCACAGTGGACGTGCACTCGGTGAGCGCCGGCGGCGGGTCGGTGGCATGGGTGGACTCCGGCGGGGCGCTGCGGGTCGGGCCCCGCTCGGCCGGCGCCGACCCCGGCCCGGCATGCTACGGCCGCGGGGGGACCGAGCCGACGGTGACCGACGCGGACCTGGTACTCGGCGCTCTGGCCGACGGCGCGAGCCTCGGTGGCGAGGTCAGCCTGTCGCGCGCGTCCGCCCACAAGGCGTTGGCAGCCCTCGGTATGGAATTGAGGACGAGCGCATCGGGGACGAGCGGGGGAGACCTGGCCGCGGTGGCCGCGGCGGCCGGTGTGGTCGCCGTTGCCGACGCGGAGATGGTCCGGGCGCTGCGGGTGGTCTCGGTGGAACGTGGGCTTGACCCGCGGGACCTGACCCTGGTGGCCTTCGGCGGCGCGGGTGGGATGCATGCGTGCGCGCTGGCCGAGGAGCTGGGGATGCACCGGGTGCTGGTGCCGTTGGCCGCCGGCGTGCTCTCCGCGCTGGGCCTTGCCCTCGGCGACGTCCGCCGGGACCACCTGCGCGCCGTGCGTGGCCTGCTCGCCGATGTCGACCTGGCCGCGGCCTTCGCCGAGCTGGCCAGGACCGCAGCCGGAGATGCCCCGCCCGCGGACGTATCCGTGTTCATGGTCGAACTACTGGTCGACTGCCGGTATACCGGCCAGTCGCACGAGCTGACGATCGTGGCCGCGTCCGGGCGCGGGCTGCCGGGAGCCGGTGATGGTGTTTCCGTCAGCCGGGTGCGGGCGGCCTTCGAAGCCGAGCACATGCGCAGGTACGGGCATGTGGCCCCCGGCCGGGATGTCGAGGTGGTGGCCGTGCGGATGGTCATGACAGTGCCGGGTCGGCGCCCCCGGCTGGCCGCCCCGGCCGCCGATCCCGCGGCGGTGCGCGGCCGGCGCTCTGTGTACCTGGATGGTTCCTGGCAGGACGTGGTTGTCGTGCCCCGCGCGGGGTTGGGGCCGGGCGACGGCGTCGCAGGGCCGGCGATCGTCGAGTTCGCCGAGGCGACCTGCCTGGTGCGTGCCGGCTGGACCGCCGAGGTGGACGCGGTCGGCTCCCTGCTGCTCACCCGTGTCTGACGTATGACCGTGGTGGACGAGGTCGGTCGAGCGGGAATGAGTGGGACTGCAACACGACAGAAACAGATGTGTCATGTTTCACTGCGAATCTGACGCCCGTGCCGCGTCATGACCAGTTCGCAGGTCGGGGCTCCTTGCCGGGGAGCCGTCCTGGCCCGGTGTCCGAGACGGCTGGCGGCCTTGACCGGATTTGTCGTCCCGGGCGCCGCCGGCGGCCCCGGATGCCTCGGTGGTAGCGCGGTAGTGGCGCTGCAGCCCGGCAAGGGAAAAGTGGACGGAAAGCACTACCTGCCGTCCACCCCGGAAACGGTCCGGTGGGGGCGCCTGCCTACTGCCGAGACCCGGCCCGTGCTGAGCGTGGAGTCGGGCGCCACGGTGACGGTCGACACGGTCAGCCAGGAGGGGATCCTCGACGACCAGGGGCGTGACCCGGACGCCTTCTTCGCCGGCTTCGGTGTCGCGACTTCCGAGGTTCTCGACGACGCCCGCATGATCGCTTCTTCTGGTATCCCGCACCGGTTCGGCGTGGACGGTCCACACGTGGTGACCGGCCCGGTGTTCGTCCACGGTGCTGAGCGCGGTGACGTGCTGCGGGTGGATGTGGTTTCGCTGCATCCTCGAGCCAGGTATGGCGTTGTGTCGACCCGGCACGGCGCGGGGTTGCTCGCCGGGGAGTTCCCCGAAGGCGACCCTCCCGGTCCCGACGCGAATGCCCGTAACTGGACGGCTTTCCGGACGACGACCAGCTTCTGTACCGTCGAACGGCGCCGGGGCAGACTTTTCGGGGCGCTGGGTGGAACCGGGAACCGGAAGGTGCGTTTTCCGCTGTCGCCGTTCATGGGCATCATGTCGGTGGCGATCGACGGTGCCGGTCCGGTTCGTTCGACCTCGGTCGGAACACATGGCGGAGCTCTCGACTGCGGGGACCTGAGTGTCGGTGCCCGGTTGTTTCTTCCGGTGGGGGTCCCCGGCGCACTGTTTGCCGTTGGTGACCCGCATTATTCGTCGGGTGAAGGAAAGATCGCCATGGTTGCGCTTGAAGGGCCGCTGCGCGCGACCTTCCGGCTGACCGTGGTAAAGGAATCCGTCGCTCGGTCCGCTCTCGGAGCGCTGCGCGAACCTTTCGTCGAGACCGACACCCATTGGATTTCGATGGGGGCACACGCCGATCTCGCGGATGCCGTGCGCCGGGCAACGCGCTCGGCTCTGCTCTTTCTGTCCACCCGACTCGGCATGGACCGGGCCGACGCGTTCGCGTACCTGTCCGCGGCGGCTGCCTTCGGTATCGGCCGCGCGGCCGGCGATTCCCGGACGGCGTACTGCCGGATTCGCCGGGCGGACTTCGGGGAGCCGGCTATCGCCAAGCCTCGGCTGGTACGCCCCGCATTCGGACGAGTCATCCCTACTCCTGGCACGGATGAGACCCGGGACGGACCGGATCCGGCGGCAGAAGGCGGACCGGATCCAGCCGGCGCTGATGGGCCGCGCAGCGTCGTGCCGGATGCGGCGGGCGGTGGCGAGGATGCGGGTTGACCCGGGGCGACCCGGCGGCTGGCGGGTTTGTCGGTGGCGTGCGGTACGAAGGTTGTATGCCAGTGGAACAGCGCCCACCAGCCGATCCCGGTCAGACCGATCCCGGTCAGACAGACCCCGGTCAGACCGCTGACGCCGACGGTGACCTGCGGGCACGGGCCGAGGCGCTGCTGCACACGCTCGCCGGTCCGACCGCGCGCCTGCGGGAGGACCAGTGGCAGGCAATCCGTGCGCTGGTCGCCGAGCGCCGCCGGGTCCTGCTGGTCCAGCGGACCGGCTGGGGCAAGTCCGCCGTGTACTTCATCGCAACAGCCCTGCTGCGATCGGTCGGTGCCGGCCCGACCGTGATCGTCTCGCCGCTGCTCGCGCTCATCCGGAACCAGGTGGCCGCGGCGGCGCGGGCCGGCATTCGGGCCGGCGAGATCCATTCGGGCAACGTGACGGAGTGGGACGCGGTCTACGCGCAGCTGCGCGCCGGCGAACTCGACGTGCTCCTGGTTGGTCCCGAACGGTTGAACAACCCGACCTTCCGTGACGCCTACCTGCCCGAACTCGCGGCCACGACCGGCCTGGTCGTCGTGGACGAGGCGCACTGCATCTCCGACTGGGGGCACGACTTCCGGCCGGACTACCGCCGGTTGCGCACGCTTCTGGCAGGGCTGCGCCCGGATGTGCCGGTTCTCGCGACGACGGCGACCGCCAACGCGAGGGTCACCGACGATGTCGCTGAACAGCTGACAGGCCTCCGGCCGCGCGATCATGATTCTCTTCGCGCGGCCGGAGGCTCCGACGGGCACCTGGGGATGGATGGGCACCTGGGGATGGATCCGGGCCGGCGCGGCGAGACGCTCGTCCTGCGCGGGACGCTCGACCGGGAGAGCCTGCGCCTGGCGGTGGTGGCGTTGCCAGGCGCCGAGCAGCGGTTCGGTTGGCTGGCCGACCAGCTGCCGGGCCTGCCCGGCTCCGGGATCATCTACACGCTGACCAAGCCCGCGGCCGAGGAGCTCACCGCGTTCCTCACCACTGCCGGTTTCGCCGTCGCGACCTACCACGGTGGCACCGAACCCGCCGAGCGGATCGCGGCCGAGGAGGACCTGCTGGCCAACCGGGTGAAGGCCCTGGTCGCGACCAGCGCGCTGGGCATGGGTTTCGACAAACCCGATCTGGGGTTCGTCGTCCACGTCGGAGCGCCGCCGTCTCCGATCGCCTACTACCAGCAGATCGGTCGGGCCGGCCGCGCGGTTGAGCGGGCCGAGGTCGTATTGCTACCGGCCCAGGAGGACAGCGACATCTGGGCGTATTTCGCGGACGCCTCCTTCCCCGCGCAGAGCGTGGTCGAGGGGGTGCTGAGCACACTCGCGGGGGCGACATCCTCGATGTCCACCCAGGCGTTGCTGGCACGCGTGGACGTCGGGCATGGGCGGCTCGAGGCCATGCTGAAGGTGCTCGACGTCGACGGTGCGGTCCGGCGGGTCCGCGGTGGCTGGGAGGCCACCGGGGCACCCTGGGCCTACGACACCGAACGTTTCGCCAGGGTCGGCGCCAGCCGTGCGCGCGAGCAGCAGGCGATGCTCGACTACATCGCCACCACCGGCTGCCGGCTGGAGTTTCTTCGTCGTGAGCTGGACGATCCCACCGCGGCACCGTGCGGACGCTGCGACACCTGCACCGGCCGCCGGTGGCCCGGCGTGGTCTCCGAAGCCGCCCGGGTGAGTGCGAAGGAGCAGCTGGACCGCCCGGGCACCGCGGTCGAACCACGCCGGATGTGGCCGACGGGCATGCGCACGCTGGGCATCGGCGTCGCCGGCCGGATACCGGAGGCGGCCGGTGCGCAGCCGGGACGGGCGCTCGCCCGCCTGGGCGGTGTCGGCTGGGGCAACCGGCTGCGCCCGCTCGTGGCGCAGGGCGCGCCGGATGCACCGGTGAGCGACGATCTGGTGGCCGCGGCGGTGCGGGTGCTGGCTGGCTGGGGGTGGCGGCAACGCCCGGCCGCGGTGGTCACGGTTGCCTCCCGCAGTCGCCCACAGCTTGTCGCGAGTCTGGGGGAGCAGATTGCCGCAATCGGGCGGTTGCCCCTGCTCGGCCAGGTCGAGCGGGTTGTCGATGACCGCTCTGCGTATCGGATGAACAACAGTGCGCACCGATTGGCCAGTCTCTGGGAGGCGTTCGCGGTGCCTGAGGATCTCGGGGTGGCCGTGGGGAAGCTGCCCGGCCCGGTTCTCCTGGTGGACGACCTGATCGTCACCGGCTGGACCATGACCGTCGTCGCCAGGGCACTGCGCCACGCCGGGGCCGTGGGAGTACTGCCGTTCGCGCTCGCCGTCGAGACCGGCTAGCGGGCCAAAGGGCGCGCGACGATCGTCAGATCGCGCGCCCGGAGGCCGCAGTCTGCGGAGCACTGACGGGCATCCGGTACGGGACCCCGCCGCTCGGGCGTTTGCCGGTCGGGCAGCTCAGCTCAGCCTGGGGCGATCTCGTTGGGTGGTGGAGCGGTGATGTTCAGGGGGAGTCCGAAGTCCGAGTAGGTCACCGTACGGATGATCTCTGTGTGCGGGGCTGGGCCGTCGGACGGTGCGCTGGTGACGGTGATGCGGAGCTGGCGGATGAGCCCGTCCGCGTCGATCCAGGCCTCGGTCGGCTGGAGCACCGTCCCGAGAATGCCCTTGTAGTAGTCGACGGTGGCCGCGCTGATGTTTCCGCGCTGGGACGCTGTCTCCAGATTTACCGGCAGCTTGTAGTGGATCGTCTGGACACCGTCGATGGATTCCTCGCCCACGGTGGTCACCGGAGTCGCGGCACCGCTGAGAAAGCCGAGTCGCAGCGCCGCGTCGTCGCCGACCCCGGGCTGCACGGCGGGCGGTGAGCTGGCCGACGGCGGTGAGCTGGCCGACGGCTGCGAGGTGGCGGAACCCCCGGTTCCGCCACCCGGGACGACCCGGGTCCACCGGCTCGAGCTCGGCGCGCCGCCGGCCGCGACGCTGCGCTGGTAGAAGTCAGGGCCGATGATCCGCACCTCGCTACGGCCGCCGCCCTCGACGTCGCGCACGGTCTGGCTCGTGCTGTGGGCGAAGTCGACCGTGCCCGTGCCGGTGGTGGAGATTGTCTGCTTGCGGCCGGACACGGAAACGAGCGTCGCCCCGTAGGTGAAGTGAATTCTCGCCGTCTTCCGCGCGATTGTCGTAGTGTAGGCGGATTCCAGCGGAGTGGGTACCGCGCTGGTCCGTGTCGCGCTCGGAATGCTGGTCGAAGCGATCACAGTCGGCGGGGGTTCGGCGGAGTGGGACGAACATGCCGCCGCGCTCAGTAGCAGGCTCGCCGCCAGCGCAACGATGGTGGCGGTGGTCACCTGCGCGTTGCGCCCAACGATTCGAGCCATTCGCCGTCCCCCCGATCGTGCGCACCGGCCGACGCAGCCGGATCAGAAGCGTCGGAAGATGAGCGCGCGCTTGACCTCCTGAATTGCCTTGGTCACCTGAATTCCACGAGGGCATGCGTTCGAGCAGTTGAAGGTCGTCCGGCAGCGCCAGACTCCTTCCCGCTCGTTGAGGATTTCCAGCCGTTCGTCGGCACCTGCGTCCCGGCTGTCGAAGATGAAACGGTGCGCGGCCACCATCGCGGCCGGACCGAAGTATTCCCCGTCATTCCAGAACACCGGACACGAAGTCGTGCAGGCCGCGCACATGATGCACTTCGTGGTGTCGTCGAAGCGCTCCCGGTCCGCCGCGGACTGCAACCGCTCGCGGGTCGGCTCGTGGCCCTCGGGTATGAGATACGGCTTGACCGCCCGAAACGCGTCGAAGAACGGTTCCATGTCGACGATGAGGTCCTTCTCGACCGGAAGTCCCTTGATCGGTTCGATCGAGATCTCCGCGCCGAGGTCCTTGACCAGCACCTTGCAGGCGAGGCGGTTCGCACCGTTGATCCGCATGGCGTCGGAACCGCACACACCGTGGGCACAGGAACGCCGGAACGACAGCGATCCGTCGAGGTTCCACTTGACGTAGTGCAGGGCGTCCAGCAGCCGGTCGCTGGGGTCGAAGGGAACGGTGTAGCTCTTCCACTGCGGCTCGGCACTCACCTCCGGGTTGAAGCGCCGGATTTTCAGCGTGACAGTCCGCCCGGCCGTTGTGGTCGGCCCCGGATCGGCCGGTGCGGTGGTTGATAGATCGTCGGTGACAGTCACGCCGGACCTTTCTCACATCAGACCCACAGTGCAGGCCAGCACATCATAGGCCGCGCTCTGGATGACCCGAACATCAAAGCCCTGCCCCGGCCTGGCAGGCCAGCGGGATCCGATCTCTGTTTCAGTACGTGCCCTGTCAGTACGTGTCCTGTCAGTACGTGCCCTGTCAGTACTTGCGTTCCATCGGTTCGTAACGGGTCATGGCGACGGGCTTGTAGTCCAGCCGGATCTCGGCCTCCGGCGAGCCGGCGGCGAGCGGCCCGGAGCGGTAGGCCATCGTGTGACGCAGGAAGTTGACGTCGTCCCGGTTCGGATAGTCCTCCCGCGAGTGCCCGCCGCGCGATTCGTTGCGGGCCAGTGCGCTCACGACCAGGCACTCGGCGAGGTCGAGCAGGAAGCCCAGCTCGACCGCCTCCAACAGCTCGGTGTTGTAGCGCCGGCCCCGGTCGGTGACGCCGACCTGCTGGTAGCGGGCCTTCAGCCCGGCAATGTCGGTGACCGCCTGCTTGAGCGTCGCCTCGGTCCGGTACACCGACGCGTTGACGTCCATCGTCTCCTGCAGCTCGCTGCGGATGGCCGCCACGTTCTGCGTACCCGCGCCGTCGCGAAGCCTGGTCAGGAGCCCGTCGACAAAGACCGCCGGGTCCTCGGGAAGCTCGGCGTGACTGTGCGTCGCGGTTGCGTGCTCGGCGGCGGCGATGCCCGCTCGGCGGCCGAAGACGTTGATATCCAGCAGCGAGTTCGTCCCGAGCCGGTTCGCACCGTGCACGGACACGCATGCGACCTCACCGGCTGCATACAGGCCCTCGACGATGTCGGTGTTGTTCGCCAGCACCTCGGCGTCGATGGTCGTCGGGACACCGCCCATGGCGTAGTGGGCGGTCGGCTGGATCGGAATCGGGTCGGTGTAGGGCTCGATGCCCAGGTAGGTGCGGGCGAACTCGGTGATGTCCGGGAGCTTGGCGTCGAGCTGCTCGGGTGGCAGGTGGGTCAGGTCGAGATAGACATGGTCACCGTTCACGCCGCAGCCGCGGCCGGCGCGGATCTCGGTGTAGATGGCCCGGGCCACCATGTCGCGGGGTGCGAGGTCCTTGATGGTCGGCGCGTAGCGCTCCATGAAGCGCTCGCCGTCCTTGTTTCGCAGGATGCCGCCTTCACCGCGAGCACCCTCCGTGAGCAGAATGCCCATCTTCCAGATGCCCGTCGGGTGGAACTGGTAGAACTCCATGTCCTCCAGCGGCAGCCCGCGCCGGAAGATGATGCCCATCCCGTCGCCGGTCAGGGTGTGCGCGTTCGAGGTGACCTTGAACACCTTGCCGAACCCACCGCTGGCGAACACCACCGACTTCGCTCGGAAGATGTGTATCTCGCCGCTGGCCAGCTCGTAGGCGACCACCCCGGCCACGACGCCCTCGGTGAGCAGCAGGTCCAGCACGTAGAACTCGTTGAAGAATTCGATGTTGTTCTTGACGCACTGCTGGTAGAGCGTCTGCAGGATCATGTGACCGGTACGGTCGGCTGCATAGCACGAGCGTCGGACGGGCGCCTTGCCGTGGTCACGGGTGTGGCCACCGAAGCGACGCTGGTCGATCCGGCCTTCGGGCGTGCGGTTGAAGGGCAGGCCCATCTTCTCCAGGTCGAGGACCGCGTCGATGGCCTCTTTGCACATGATCTCGGCGGCGTCCTGGTCGACCAGGTAGTCACCGCCCTTGATCGTGTCGAAGGTGTGCCACTCCCAGTTGTCCTCCTCGACGTTGGCCAGAGCTGCGCACATGCCGCCCTGGGCCGCGCCGGTGTGGGAGCGCGTGGGATACAGCTTGGTCAGCACCGCGGTGCGACAACGCTTGCCGGCTTCGAGCGCCGCGCGCATCCCCGCGCCGCCGGCGCCCACGATGACCGTGTCGTACTTGTGAACCTGCACCGCTTGGACCTCCGCCTTCCCAGGCGCCATCAGGAGATGTTCGGGTCGAATGTGAAGATGACCAGCGATCCCAGCGTGATGACCAGGGTTGCCGACACGTAGAGCAACATCTTGAGCCAGAACCGGGACTGCGGCCGATCGGCATAGTCATTGATCACTGTTCGCAGGCCATTGGTTCCATGCAGTTCAGCGAGGACGAGCATGAGCAGATCCCAGGTCCGCCAGAACGGCGAGGCCCAGCGGCCCGCGACGAAACCGAAGCCGATGCGCTGCACACCGCCATCGAGGATGTTCATGATGAACAGATGGCCGAGCACCAGGAAGAGCAGCAGAATCCCGGAGACCCGCATGAACAGCCACGCGTAGAGCTCGAAGTTCGTCCGCGCCTTCGGGCTGCCCGGCCGGCGCCGCGGGCTGCGCGGTGCCTCGAGGGCCGGGCCGGTGGCGCCGTCGATTGTTGTCGCCATCAGGACGCGCTCCCGAACAGGGTCTCAAACGTGTGCTTGAGCATGAAGAACGTGCCGGGGACGACGAGGATCAGCCACACGACGATCTCCGTGTAGAGCATCTGACGCTGGAAACGTGGACCGGACTCCCAGAAGTCGATCAGTGTGATCCGGATCCCGTTCAGTGCGTGGAAGACGACCGCGGCTACCAGCCCTACCTCCATCAGGTTCACGATCGGGTTCTTGTAGGTCGCGATCACAGTGTCATAGGACGACGGTGACACCCGCACGAGTGCGGTGTCCAGGACGTGGGCGAACAGGAAGAAAAAGATCAGTACGCCTGTGATCCTGTGGGCAACCCAGGACCACATCCCCTCACGGCCGCGGTAGAGCGTTCCCGCTGGTGCCTTCGGCACTGAAAGCTCCTCCGGACCTGCCTTCCGACAGGCTGGTCCTGATCGTTCCGTCCGGTGACTCGCGGTAACTTAGCTGGCCCGAGCCTCTTGCGTCGGCAGGCGGAGCGAAGCCGACGTGGCAGGTTCGGGCGGCCCCAAGGCGCCTTGAGACATCATGTGGATGATGGTTTGTGTGGACTCGATGTTAGTGCCGACCCCATGGGGGGGCATGCTAGCTCCCGTGACACTTAGGTGAGGTATGTCACAGAAAGTGATCGCCTTCATTGTGCTTCCCCGATAACGGCTGCCGAACCCGCCGATCGTGCGGCCTTCAGGGCGTCACGCAGGAGGAGGCGGCGGCGGCGGAGCTGCTGTCGTGGGCGCCGGAGCTGTGGACGACATGGTCGGGGGTGCCGTCGGGGTGGGCGAGACGACCGGCGTCGTGGGGGTCGGGGCGACGTTGGTGGGGGTCGGGCTGGGGGTCACCGCCTCGGTGGCGACCGGTAGCGCCGCGGTCGGGCTACTGGAGGTTGTCGGTGACGCTCTGCGGCCAGAAGAAAACCTGAGCGACGGTGCGACGCCGGTCGGGAGTACCCGAGGATTGAGGTTGTACTGATCGTCCGCCGTGGTGGTCGCAGCCAGGGTGCCGTTCCCGCTGGGCTCCTGTGGTTGGCCGGAGTCGGTGCCGGGGCTGAGGATCCCGCCGAGCGCTATCGCCGCGCCAACCGCCACGGACGCGGCGGCGACGGCAATAATCACACCGCGTCGGACCGGAGCTTCACCACCGTGGCTGATGTTCGACGCCGGCCTGCCATTCGGGGAGAAGCGATCAAGGAGTACTCCGGACGGGCCGATCGCGATGTCGCCCGAGACGGGTTCCAGACCGTCGTCCGGCACGGCACGTCTGTCGACGCCGAGTCCGGCGGAGCCCGGCGGGCCGGCGGTGCCCCGACGACTCGTCAGAGCGGTGGTACCCGTGACTCCCGCCGCGCCGGCCGGCGAGGGGTCCTTGCGCAGCCCGACGGTCAGCACGGTCCGCGGCTTCTCGCGCACAGCGGAACCGACCGCAACCTCGGCGATTCCGTTCGTACCGACCACGCCGCCGATGTCGGTCGGGCCGTCGTCATCGTCATCGCCATCGGTTGCCAGATCGCCATCGACGTAGGCCGCCAGATTGCCAGCGGCGTTGGCAGCGGATGGGCCGCCGGTCGTTCCGCCGGCCGTGGTCGGGCTCAGGGCCACGGCGTCGGCGTCGGAGTCCCCGGTGGGCAGCAGATCGCCGCCGACGTCCTCAAGACCGGCCGAACCGGGCTCGACCGGCGCGTGGCCACCGTGGTCCGGCGTGTTGATCCCTGGTCTCGACCGGCCGTTGATGACGGAGGCGGGTACGGCCGCGGCGCCCTGGGCGATCGGCGCCAGCCGCTGACGGATCTCCGGTGCCTCCGGACGCTCGGGCGCGGGCCGGTCGAGCAGGTCGCTGAGCAGGTCGCGCAGCGGGCCGGCGAGCACGAACGGACGCCTGCGTCCCTCCACCACGGCAGTGAGAACCGCGTAGGTTTCCGGTCCTTCGAACGGGGGCTGCCCCTCCACCGCCGCGTACAGCGTGGCTCCCAGGCCCCACATGTCGCTCGCGGGACTACCGGAGGAACCACGCACCCGTTCGGGGGCGATGTAGGCGGGCGAACCGACGAGCGCGCCCGTGCCGGTGAGGGTAGAGTCGCCCTCGGTAGCCGCAATCCCGAAGTCGGTCAGGCGGACATGTCCGTCCCGGCCGAGTAGCACGTTGCCGGGTTTGATGTCGCGGTGCAGCACGCCCGCGGAGTGCGCGGCGGCGAGCGCGTCCACGAGGGTGAGCCCGATTGCCGCGACCTGTGCCGGCGGCAGTGGACCGTGCGTGCGGATGGCCTCGCCGAGACTGTCGGCGTTCACCAGCTCCATGACGATCCAATGGCGTTCGGCCTCTTCGGCCACGTCATAGACGGAGACAATCGCCGGGCTGTGTAGACGGGCCAGCGCCCGGGCTTCACGCAGTACCCGCGCTCGGATCGCATCGCGCTCGACCTGGGTGCCGGCGAGCGGAACAAGGATCTCCTTGATCGCTACTGGCCGTTGGAGCAGCTCATCCTCGCCGCACCACACGACACCAGCGCCACCGCGACCGATTGGAGTATCCAGACGGTAGCGCTGAGATACATATCGGGGTGTGCCGTGACGCGAGGAGTCGTCCGGCGGGCGTGTCGATCTGGCCATCGTCTCAAGTCTCGCAGACGCGTTGCTGGCTGTTTCGGCCGCCCTTGCCCAGCGCGGTCCGTTGGTCGCCGTTCACGGGCCTGGCCGGAACGTCGAGAAAAGCCGCCACATCAACGCCAGGTCGGCTGACCAGGTGGCGTCGGCTGTCGACCAGTACAACGCGTAGCCGTGGCCGTTACGAACAACTCCGCGATTGAGGACGCGCACCTTCTTCCCTCCGGATGTGTAGACAAACTCCCAGTCCGCCTGGATCGAGCCGTCCCCACCGTCACTCGGCGCAATCCGCAGCCGCTCGTAGTTCGGTACTTGCGCGCGCAGGCCGGGTTCGTGCGCCTGCCAGTCCACCAACGCGGATGGATTCGCCTGCATTGAGGTGTCGATGCGCAGGTAGGACCCGGTATCCGGATTGCGGAAATCGATTCGCTCGGTGCCGCCGGCAGGGTGCTGTTCCCACCCCTGTGGGTAGGCGATGGACCAGCCGGAGGAGCCACGATACGACTGCCAGCCCGCGGGCGGTGCCACCGGGGTCTGGTCCGTCGGTGGCAGGCCTGGATCATCGGCTGCCGCCGTGCCAGTGGGTGACGCCGCATCCGCGCCGCCCGGGGCCGAGGTCCTGGCCGTACCCGATGGGCGTGTCGTAGTGGATGGGCCGGTGCTGCCGGATCGGCCTGCCGTGCCGGATGGGCCTGCCGTGCCGCTGGACGCGGCAGCCGACTCGGCGCGGTTGCCGGTCGACCCGTCCACGCCCGAGCCCAGTACCGCCGCCGAAGCCCCGGCCACGCCCAGGACGAGTGCCGTGCCGATGACGGCCACCAGCCGCCGGCGCTGGTTGGTGCCCGACCGGGAAGCCGCCCCTGGCAGCGACCCGGGTGCGGCCGGCAGGACCGTGTTCGCCGCGGCTGTACCGGCTGTACCGGCTGTTGGGGTAGCCACAGCCGTCCCGGCCTCGATCGGGATTGAGGTGATCGTGGCCGGTGCGGCGGCTCGTGCGGCGGCTCGTGCGGCGGCTGGTGCGGCGGCTGGTGCGGCGGTCGGTGCCGTGGCCGACGCCGGGCTGGGATGAGCGGCCGCCTGCCCGGCATCCTCCCGGTCCGGGTCGAGGGCGCCGATGCCGGCCGGACGCCGCACGGACTCGCGCTCAGCGACCTCCCGCAGCCGCTGTCTCGCCCGCGGCAGGGCTGGGCGGGCCGACGGCATCGCCGCCATGAGGTCATCGATGATCGGTGCGAGGGCGCCGGCGAGCCGGAACGGCTGGCGCCGTCCGTCGACGATCGCGGTGAGCGTTGCAATGGCGCTGTCGGACTCGTACGGCGGCCCTCCTTCCACCGCGGTGAACAGGGTCGCGCCGAGTGCCCAGATATCGCTACCTGGACCGCCCGCTCCGCCGCGCGCCCGCTCCGGGGCGATGTAGGACGGCGAGCCGAGAAGAACACCGGTCCGGGTCAGCGTCGGATCCCCGGCCGACAGCGCGATGCCGAAGTCGGTCAGCCGCGCGCGTCCGTCGGCACTGATCAGTACGTTGGCGGGCTTCACGTCACGGTGGACGATGCCGCTGCGGTGCGCGGCTTCCAGGGCGTAGCCGAGGCTGATGCCGATCCGGGCGACCCGCTCGCGGGGCAGCGGCCCGGAGCTGCGGATGATGTCCGCCAGCGACGGACCGTCCACCAGTTCCATGACGATCCACGGGCGGTCGTCGGAATCGAGCACGTCGAAGACCGACACGAGGCCCGGATGGTGTAGCCGGCCGGCTGAGCGCGCCTCGCGAAGGACTCGCGTGCGCAGGACCGCCTGTTCGTCCGCGGAGATCGACGGCGGAAGGCGGATCTCCTTGACCGCGACCTCGCGCTGTAGCAGCTCGTCGGTGGCCGCATAGACCACGCCGAAGCCGCCGCGGCCGAGCTCGTCACCGAGCCGGTAACGACCCCCGATGAGGCGGCGCGGGCGTGAATTGCGTCCAGCCTCGGGCTGTTCAGCCTCGGGCGTCGCGTCAGGGTAGAGCGGCATCCGTCCGTTTCACCTCCTCGTTCCCATCGTCGCGGATGTAGCCGACCTTTGCGGGTACCACCGTCCCGGTGGGTCACGGTGTCGGTGCCTGTGGTCGCCAAGCCCGCGTGGTCGACGGTTGGTCCACTTCATCACACACCACCGGATGGGAGGACGCCCGGCTCCGGCCGAACCGTCGGGCGTTGTCGGGCGCTGTGTCGGGCGCTGTGTCGGGCGCTGTCGGGCGTTGGGACAGCACCGGACAGCGCCCTGGGCCGCGTGTCCCGCCCGCCGTACCGGGACCGACCGGTCCGATGGCCGTGATCACGGTGCTCGCGATCCGGCTTTCGGGTCACGCCGGCAGCCAGACGTACACGCCGCCGGTGAATGTCGGTTGGCTCCCCACCAGAAACGTCACCGTGTCGCGCAGCTCGGCCGCGTGCGGGGTTGGGCCGAGTATGACGGCACGTATCCGCAGGCGGGCGAAATCGTCCCGTGCCTGCGCGATCCGGGCCGGGGTCAGGGGTTCGAAGGACATGCCCTTCCCGACATCGGTCAAGAACCGTGCCGTCGCCGTCGGCGTTCGGCCACCCATGAATGCCTGCCCGTCTTCGGCCGGGCCGATGAAATACCCGCCGGGCATCGAAAAATGGAAGCGGGCTGCTGCCTGCCAGAAAAGTGGCGCGGTCTGGACCCCGCTCGGGTACGGCAGGACCAGTACATTCGAATTCGCTGGGAGAATCTCAATGGCGTTGGTGGTGAAGAACGACGGAACATCAGGTGATCGTTCGACGGAGTATGGCCGCGGGACCAGCGGCAGGACGCATACCGCGGCGACAGCGACGGCCACGGTTGCCGTGAGCGGACCGCCGAGGTCGAGCTGAGAAGGTAACCGATCCAGAACGATGGCGAGGACGAGTCCCGCCATCAATGCTGTGCCGAGAGCAAACCTGTCGGGTAGCGCCGCGTCGAAGACAGGAATGCGGGCAACCAGGTGCCACGGCAGTGGCAGGCCCGTCTCGATACCCCTGACGAGCAGCGTGCTGCCCAGGGTCAGGACCGCCAGAGCCACGCCGGTGAGCCCGGCTATGCGTAACCTGAGGTCACGAAAGCCGATCACGGTCGCGGATACACAGATGATCAGAAGGGGCCAGCCGAGGTAGGCCATGTACTCCGGTGCGCCGCCCTGATAGGCGGCCGCCCGCTCGGTCTGTGCCGCCGACGCCAGTAACTGCCGCGCGGAAGGAACGTAGAATCCCGTCAGGTCGCTTTTGAAGAAATTGGTGAGAAACGGGCTGCCGTGGCTCCGTGGAGATCCGAAGAACTGAATTCCCAGGGGGATGCCGGTCAGCGCGAGACAGGACAGGAAAGCGATCAGCAGTGCGCGGGCGGACCCGCCGGCGCGGCGGACGTATTCCGGCCGGCTCGCCATCAGCAGGGCAAGTCCCAGCGTGGCCGTCACCGCGGTGATGAACAGGACCTCTTCACCGGTCAACAGCTGGAGACCGGCGCCCGTGCCCAGCAGGAGGCCTTTTCGTAGCGGCCGGCCAGTCTGCCGGACGATAT
>NZ_CAUVXI010000058.1:0-26779 GCF_963555845.1 Protofrankia sp. Cas8
AGCGGTAGCTGAGGCCGCCCGACCCGCGCTTGTTGATCCGCGCTTGTTGACCTAACTCCCGCCCGATCAGCCGCCTGGGGCCGCGACGATACCCCAGGCGACGAGTGCGTCGAGCAGACCTTCGGTGAGCGCCATCGCGCCCAGGTCGGCGCACCAACGCACGTCCGCCGCGTCATCCCCGGCCTGTAGCTCCCCGCCGATGACGTGGCTGACGTAGTCGGCGATGTCGTAGACCACCCCGCCGGACCCCGGACCGCCCGGCCCCGGGCGCGTCACCCGCCCGACCAGCGGCCCGACCGTCACCTCCAGGCCGGTCTCCTCGCGGATCTCCCGGACGAGCGCGGCGGTGTCGCTCTCCCCCGCCTCGACCCGCCCGCCCGGCAGTGACCACAGGCCACGGCCGGGATCCCGCGCCCGCTGAACGAGCAGCAGCGCGCCAGCCGCATCCATGATGATCGCCCCGACACACGGAACCCGTCGCGACACCTGCCCAGCCAACCAGATCCTCCACTGATCGCCGGTAGCATGCCTCTATGTAGATGCCATCTACATAGATGGGATGCCCCCGTGTCGCGAGGTTTCGTTGGAAGAGCAACCGAACTTGGCCTCCTGCGCAAGCGTCTGGACCAGGTCGTAGCATCCCGTCGCGGGAGCGCGGTCGCCATCCGCGGCCGCCGCCAGGTGGGAAAGTCACGCCTTGTGCAGGAGTTCTGCGATCAGGCCGGTGTCCCCTACCTCTTCTTCACCGCGACCAAGGGTGCCTCGCCCGTCGAATCGGTGGCCGCCTTCTTCCTGGACCTCAGGGACTCGTCCCTGCCGATCGATCGTGACCTCGTACCGGCAGAATCTGCGGGAAGGTGGCCGGACGCCTTCCGTGTCCTCGCCGCGGTCCTACCGGATTCCCCGGCCGTCGTCGTCCTCGACGAACTTCCCTGGCTCGCCGAGCAGGACGGTCTGTTCGACGGCGCGCTGCAGACGGCCTGGGACCGACTACTCGCCGGGCGCCCCGTCCTCCTGCTGCTGCTCGGCAGCGACATTCACATGATGGAACGGCTCACCGCCTACGACCGTCCGTTCTTCGGACGAGCCGACAACCTCATCCTCGGCCCCCTCAACCCGGCGGAGACCGGACACGCCCTCGGGCTGGGCCCGGCCGACGCGATCGACGCTCATCTCGTCTCCGGCGGACTGCCAGGCATCCTGCGGAACTGGCCACCCGGAACTCCGCCGCTGCTCTTTGTCGAACAGGAATGCGCCGATCCGGCCTCGCCCCTGTTCAGCGTGCCGGAATCGACGCTGCTGGCCGAGTTTCCCGCACCCGATCAGGCACGACGCGTCCTCGAGGCGATCGGCAGCGGAGACCGCACCCAGGCCAACATCGCCGCATCCGCCGGCAACCGGGAGGGTGCTCTGCCGTCGGGATCGCTGTCGCCGCTGCTACGCCGACTGGTCGGGGAGAAGCGGGTACTCGCCGTCGACGAACCGCTGTCGACCCGCCCCGGTAAGCCTGCGCTCTACCGGATCGCAGACAGCAACCTGCGCTTTTACCTCGCCGCGCTACGGCGCGCTCAGGAACAGGCACGCCGCGGACGACCCGAGTCGGCCTTCCGGCTCGTGCAACGTCGCTGGCCGGCGTGGCGGGGCAGGGCGGTCGAGCCGCTGGTCCGCGAATCGCTGGAACTCGCGTCGGCGTCCGGCGCGTCCCCCTGGCCCGATGTTGAAACAGTTGGCGGTTGGTGGAACCGCCAGTTCGACCCGGAGGTGGACCTGGTCGGAGCCGACCGGTCACCCGTGGCGCAGCGCCTGTACGTCGTCGGATCGGTCAAGTGGTTGGGAACCCCGTTCGACGACCACGACCTCGCGGAACTCATGCGGAGCGCGGTCGCAGTGCCCGGCTTCACGCTCGGCGGCACGGGATTCGCCGTCGTGTCCCTCTCCGGCACCAACCCGGGTATGGACCTCACCAGGGTGGATCTCGTCTGGGGACCGGGCGACGTCCTCGCCGCCTGGCGGTAGACGTCCGGAGCCAACCGAGGGGCGTCCGGAGCCAACCGCCGTAGGTAGAAACGGCTACCCCCACGGCCGAAACCACCGACGGCCTAGCCGGACACACACCAGACCGTAGGTAAAAATGGTTGCCCCCACGACCGAAACCACCTACCGCCCGTGCCCACGCCCACGCTTTCCGGACACAGAGCGCCGCTGAACCGCCAGATGATCGGCGTCGGTCATCCGTGCAGGCCGCGATCACGCGCCCGCGGAGGGGCGGACGCGGTATTACTGCTGACACGGACTCGTGACAAGGACTCGTGACACGGACTCGCCTGTTCTGCGGCCGAGCCGACGAGGTGCGCGCCGCCGGCGCGCATGCACGCGTGGGGAAGGGAGCACCCGTGGGACTACTCGATGACAAGGCTGCTGTCATCACCGGTGGCGCGCAGGGCCTGGGGCTCGCCATCGCCCAGCTCTTCGTCGCCAACGGCGCCAGGGTGGTGCTGGCCGACATCAACATCGAAAAGGCCACCGAAGCGGCGAAGGAGCTCGGGGCCGCGATCGCCGTACGCACGGACGTCACCAAGGAGGACGACGTCCAGGCGCTCGTCGATGCCTGCCAGCAGGAATACGGCCGAATCGACATCATGGTCAACAACGCTGGCGTCACCCGCGACGCCAGCATGAAGAACATGTCCGTCGACGACTTCCGGCTCGTGATCGACATCCACCTCTTCGGGGCGTGGCTCGGCACCAAGGCGGCCGGCCTGGCCATGAAGGCACAGGGCGCCGGCTCGATCATCAACATGTCGTCGATCTCCGGGAAGGTCGGCAACTTCGGCCAGACCAACTACAGCGCGGCCAAGGCCGGCATGGTCGGGCTCACCAAGGCCGCCGCAAAGGAGCTGGCCCGCGGCGGGGTCCGGGTCAACGCCATCCAGCCCGGCCTGATCCGGACCGCCATGACCGAGGCGATGCCGCGCGACGTCTGGGACTCGAAGGTGGCCGAGATCCCGATGGGCCGGGCGGGCGAACCCGCCGAGGTGGCCGGCGCCGCGCTCTTCCTGGCCAGCGAACTGTCAAGCTACATGACCGGGACGGTGCTGGAAGTCGGCGGCGGGCGCCACATCTGACCATCCCCACACCCGACCAGCTGGCGGCCCGGCGCGTGTCGTGCACGTTGACGACCGCGCCGGGATCCCGGTGCGGCAACGATCGGTGCGGCAACGATCGGTGCCGGAATGCTCTGAGAGCCGCCTACCGGCCCGTCCACTCTGGCGAACGTTTGTCCAGGAAGGCGCGGATGCCCTCCTGACTGTCCTCGGAGGCGACGATCGTGGCGACCGCGTCGGCTGTCGCCTGCCAGCCCTCGTCATCGTCGGCCGCGACCAGCCGGTTGACCGCGGCGAGGCTCGCCCGAACGGCGACTGGCCCGTTGGCGCAGATGGTCGTCGCCAGGCGCACGGCTTCGGTGAGCGCCTCGCCCGGTTCGGTCACCATGTTGACGAGCCCGAGCGCATACGCCCGCTCCGGATCGAGCGGCCGCCCGGTGAGCAGCAATTCCTTGGCGACGTGCAGCGGCAGCGCACGCGGTGCCCGAAACAGCGCGCCGCTGGAGGCGACCAGCCCGCGGATGACCTCAGGCAGCCCGAACTGGGCCGTGCGTGCCGCGACGATCAGGTCGCAGGCCAGCGCGATCTCGAAACCGCCCCCCAATGCCCAGCCCTCGACCGCGGCGATCAGCGGTGTGGTCCGGCGCCGGCGGATGATCCCGTATTCACCGCCTCGTTCGGTGACGGCGTCCCGGCCGTCGACGAGGTCGGTGCCGGCGGAGAACACCGCACTCGTTCCGGTGATCACCCCGGCCCAGAGGTCGGGATCGTCGTCGAGCTCGTTGAGGGCCGCGTCGATGCCGAAGGCCATCTCGCGGTCGATGGCGTTGCGCTTGGCCTCGCGGCGCATCGTGACGATGAGGATCCGTCCGCGACGCTCGGTATCCACTGGCACCCAGCCACCCCCTTGCGCCACGATGAACCAGATCACCCTGTTGATGGTTGGTTAGCGAAGCTAGCAGAAAAGCGGACAAGAAAAGGAGTGTGCCGGCGTGGCGACTCGGGAACAGCGTCGCGGACGGGCCATCGCGATGGCCCCGACCGAGGTCGACGACTTCCTGGCGGCGGAACGAACCTGCCGGGTCGCGACCCTCAGCAGCGATGGTCCGCATGTGGCCGCGCTGTGGTTCGTCTGGGACGGCACGTCGCTGTGGCTGAACTCCATCGTCCGCAGCCAGCGCTGGATCGACATCGTCCGCGATCCGCGGGTGGCCGTCGTCGTGGACGCGGGCGAGCAGTACCAGGAACTACGGGGAGTCGAGATCAAGGGAATGGCCGAGCCGGTCGGGGACATCCCGTGCAAGGGCGCGCCCGACCCGGAGCTGGCCGGGCCAGAGCGGCTGTTCGCCGGCAAGTACACCGGCCGCGACGAGATGATCCACGATGGGCGGCACGGCTGGCTCCGGATCACCCCATCCAAGATCACCAGCTGGGACTTCCGCAAGATGCAGTTCTGACCGACACCGACACCGACACCGGCTACGGCTACGGCTACGGCTACAGATCGACGCCGGTCAGGACCATGACCCGCTCGACGGTGAGGTCCTCCATGGCCGCCCGCACACCCTCCCGGCCCATCCCCGACCCCTTGACGCCGCCGTAGGGCATCTGGTCGGCCCGGTAGGCGGGAACATCCCCGATGATCACACCGCCGACCGCCAGCTCCCGGTGCGCCCGGAACGCCACCTGTACGTCCCGGGTGAAGACCCCCGCCTGCAGGCCGTACGGGCTGTCGTTGATCCGGGCCAGGCCTTCGTCCAGGCTGTCGACCGGTTCGATCACGAGCACCGGCCCGAACACCTCCTCCCGGGCCAGGCGGGCGTCGGGGGGAACGCCACGCAGCACGGTCGGCGCCATCGTCGTGCCGTCCCGCTTGCCGCCGAGCACCACCGTCGCGCCCGCCGCCACCGCCTCGCTGATCCACAGCTCGACCCGTTCGGCCGCGGCCAGGTCGATCAGCGGCCCCACCTCGGTCGCCTCGTCGGCCGGGTCGCCGGTGCACAGGCGGGAGACCGCGGCCGTCACCTCGGCCAGCAGTTCCTCGTACAGGTCGCGCTGCGCGTAGACCCGCTGCACGGCGATGCAGGACTGGCCTGCCTGGTAGTTCGAGAACGTCGCGATCCGGCCCGCCGCCCAGCGCAGGTCCGCCGCGGCGGACCAGTCCGCGGCCACCAGCACCGCCGCGTTGCCACCGAGTTCGAGGACGACGTGCTTGCGCGGCACCGCATCCCTGATCGACCAGCCCACCGGGGCCGAACCGGTGAAGGACACGACCGGTAGCCGCGGGTCCGCAACCAGCTCGGCCATGGCCTCGTTCGGCACGGTGAGCACCGACCACGCGCCGTCGGGCAGGTCGGTCTCGGCGAGCAGTTCAGCGAGCAGCAGGCAGGACAGCGGCGTCTTCGGCGCGGGCTTGATGATGATGGGCGCGCCGACCGCCAACGCGGGTGCGACCTTGTGCGCGACCAGGTTCAACGGGAAGTTGAACGGCGTGATCGCCAACACCGGGCCGCGGGGAAAACGCCTGGCCACCGCGACGCGCCCCGCCCCCGCCGGGTCGGTGTCGAGCCGCTGCAGCGCTCCCGACCAACGCCGGGCTTCCTCCGCGCCCCATCGGAACGTCGAGATCGCCCGGGCGACCTCAACCCGGGCCCAGGTCAGCGGTTTGCCGCTCTCGGCGGTGATGAGGGCGGCAAGCTCCTCGCCGCGTTCGGCGATGCGGCCCGCGACGTGGGCGAGCGCGGTGGCCCGGCCGTGGGCCGGCATGGCCGCCATGGCGTCCGCGGCCGCTGCGGCCGCCGCCACCGCCGCGTCCACCTGCGCCGGGTCCGGCTGCGCGACCATGGCGATCAGGCGATCGTCCCAGGGGTGCCGCACCGGGAAAGTCGCTGAACCCGTTACCGGCCGACCCGCGACCCAGAACGGCTCGACCGTGCTCATGGATGCCACTCCTCCACCTTCGTGCACAACACCCGGACACGGGTGACGCCACGCGCGACACTCCCGAATGGCAGCCGGCAGGATGGGCCGGCAGGTGCCGGGAGAAAACTCTCCGATACCCGCCTTGCTACTGTTCGTGCGGTTTACCCGGAACAGGTTTGATGAACGTGAGCAAAGGGAAGTCATCGAACCGGTGAAACTGTCAGGGAGTGGTGCGCATCGCCGGGGAGTCACCCGGTGACGAGCCCGCTTGCGTGTCCCCGATGCCTGCGAACGGTGCGTCCACCCGATTTGTGGAGCAACCAGTGGCGCTGCGACGAACACGGGGATGTCGCCCCCTACCGGGTCGCGGAGTCATCCCGGGAGCAGGTGCTGCTTTTTCTCGCGCGCACGGCCACGGCGCCGGTCTGGGTCCCCTGGCCGATGCCGGTGCACTGGTTCGCCAGCGGAGTCTCGTGGGCCGGCGACGACCGCACCGGCCCGCTGGCGACGGCGTTCGCCGCGGGTGGCCCGTCCCCTCTCGGCGGGCCGGCAGAGCTCGTCATCGTCGCTGAGGCTCCAGGGATCGGTCTCGGGGCCCGGCTGGCCGGACTGCCCGGTACAGATCCCGAGCGCATCGGTGGCAGACCCGAGGAGAAGATCGAGGCCGCCGGGCATCCGACCGCGCTGTGGCCGGTCGTGTGCCCACCCAACCGGGCCGCGTTTGTGGGTGAGGCCTGCGGCGTGTGGCTGTGGGTGGTGCTCTGGCCGGCGGATGCGGCGACACTGCTGCTGGAACACCTCGTCGTCCGGGACCTGCGTAATGCCCAGATGATTGCCTCGTGCCTGCCGTTCGGCGCGCAGAGCACCCATCTGTGAGCGGCGTGGCTGGAGGGTCTCGTAAGCTCGGCTCCCGCCACCGCCGCGGACGTGAGAAGGGCCGACAGCCATGACGTCGCAAGCCACGACACCGGCACCGGCAGCCGTGACACCGGCAGCCGGGACAGAGCCGCTGGCAACCGTTCCGCCCGCAGCCGAGGTGGACCGTCGACGGCTACTGCTCATCGTGAACCCGCACGCCGGCGGTGGCCGTGGCGCTCGCGCCCTGCCGGACGTCTGTGCAGCCCTGAAACGCTGGGCCGGCGACGTGCGGGTCGAACTGACCAGAAACATCGATCATGCCTCAGAGCTGGCCGAGGAGGCTGTCGCCGACGGTCGGGTCGCGGTCGCGCTCGGCGGGGACGGTCTTGCCGGCCGGGTCGCCGAGACCGTGGCGCACCGCGGCGGGCTACTGGCCGTGCTGCCCGGCGGGCGCGGCAACGACTTCCTGCGCGGGATGGGCGCCGCCCGGCAACCGGTGATCGCCGCCACCGCGCTGGCCAGCGGCACCGAACGGCGGATCGACCTGGCCGAGGCCAACGGCCGGGCCTACCTCGGCATCGCCAGTGTCGGCTTCGACTCGGACGTCCAGGTGATCGCCAATCGTGCCCGGTTCGTGCGCGGCCAGAACGTTTACACCTATGGGGCGCTGCGCGCGGCCGCCACGTGGAAACCCGTCCGGTTCACCGTGGAGATCGACGGCGGCGCGCCGCGCGAAATGATCGGCTGGACGGTGGCGGCGGCGAACTCGGCCTACTACGGCGGCGGGATGTGCCTCGCGCCCGCGGCAAAGCCCGACGACGGCCTGCTCGACATCGTGCTGCTGTCGCGGTGCGGAAAGATCACGTTTCTCTCGACCTTCCCGAAGGTGTTCTCCGGCCGGCATGTGGACTCCCCGCACGTCGAGGTGGCGCAGGCCAGCCGGATCCGCATCGACGCCGACCGTCCGTTCCAGCTCTACGCCGACGGTGACCCGATCGCGGACCTCCCGGTCGAGATCGTCGTGCGCCCCGGTGTGCTGCGCCTGCTCGCCTCCCCCGGATAGCGACGTGCCCTCACGCGGGCTGGGCGCCGGGCCGCCCGGCTTCGACCACCCAGGTGGCATCCGTGCTGACCGGCGCGTCCCGGCGGTCGATGGTCTCGGCGATCCGCATGTCGGCCGTGCACCGCGCTGGTGACACCCGGATGCGGGTGTACCCGCGCCGGTCACCGCGGAAGTACCGCACGTGCGGGTTGTGCAGCCGGTTGTTCGCCCGGACGAACTCCTCGCTGGGCAGGAAGAATCCCGAGCTGATGGAGGTCGAGACGAACTCGGTGCCCACGACCGGGGTGTCGGGCCGGTCGAAGTCGACCCGTAGGTCGTTCACCCAGGCGCTGTGGATGTCGCCGGCCAGCACCACCGGATTGGTCACCCGGGTGTCCCGTACGGCTGCCAGCAGTCGGGTCCGGTAGGGCACATAGCCGTCGTTCTGGTCGAGGTTCGCGAGCACGTCACCGCTGCCCGGGGTGAGCTGGGCGTGCAGCTGGGCCAGCATCGTCTGCTGAGCGATCACGTTCCACCGGGTACGCGACGCGCTCAAGCCGTCGATCAGCCACTTCTCCTGCTCGGCACCGGCCATGGTCCCGGTCGTGTTGCTCGCTCCCAGGGTGGCCGGGCCGATGTCGTTCGGGATGCGTCCCGGCTGCGGCGTCCGGTACTGGCGGGTGTCCATCACGGTGAGGGTGAGCAGGTCACCGAAGGCGAACCGGCGGTAGAGGCGCAGGTCCGGCGATCCGGGCGAGTAGCTGACACGGATCGGCATGTGCTCGTAGTAGGCCTGGTAGGCCGCGGCCCGCTGCTGGGCGAAGGTCGCCGGGTCCTGATGCTTGGCACCGGTGTCGGCCGACTCGTCGGTCAGCCCGGCATAGTTGTTCTCGGTTTCGTGATCGTCCCAGGTGACCACCCACGCCGCAGCCGCGTGCGCGGCCTGCAGCTGCGGGTCGGCCTTGTACTGGGCGTAACGCGCCCGGTAGTCGTCGAGAGTCCGCAGCTGGTCGAGACCGGGCGTGGCCGGGGTGGTGTGGCGGCGGTCGGGGAACCTGCTCTTCGGGTCGTACTCGTAGATGTAGTCGCCGACGTGGACGACGAGGTCGAGATCATCGGCTGCGATCGCAGCGTACGCCGGCCAGTAGCCGTTCTGATAGTCCTGACAGCTGGCCAGCGCGAAGCTCAGCGCCGACGCGGCGGCGCCGGCGGCCGGTGCGGTGCGGGTCCGGCCGACCGGGCTGAGCACGGTGCCGGCGCGGAACCGGTAGAAGTACACCCGGGCCGGCTGCAGACCGCGGACGTCGACGTGCACGGAGTGCGCCAACCCCGGGACGGCGCTGCGCGTCCCCACCGCCACGACGTCGGTGAACCGGTCATCGGTGGCAACCTGCCAGTCAACCGGGATGTCGCGGTCAGGCAGGGCCACGCCGCCGGCGGGCTGCGCCACCAGCCGGGTCCAGAGGATCACCCCGTCCGGCAGCGGGTCGCCGCTGGCGACCCCGAGGGCGAACACGCCGTCACCAACACCGGGAACCGGCGTCGCGGGCGCCAGAGTCGGGCGCGGGGTGGCACCAGGGCCGGGGGACCCGCCATCGGAGCAGCCCGCCGCGGCCAGCAACACGGCACCGCCCGCGAGAAAGCCACGTCGGGTCGCAGCCCGTGTCCGGGCACATCCACCAGGATTGCTCACAACACCGGGACGTTAGCCGGCCGGCACCCACGTCGGAAAGGCCGTCGCAGCCACAAGTGTGGAGAAACGCAGGACGGCGGCCCGCGGCTATCGTGGTCAACAACGGTGGCCGACAGCGGGTGCCCGGCCAGAAACGGGTCCGACGCCACGACCGGGTCGGCGGAGTAGGCGGGGTGTGCTGTGCGCGAAGACTTCAACCACAGAGAGCAACTCCGGACGTGTATCCGGTGACGACGGCGGGACTGATCGATCTTCATGCGCATTCGACGGCGTCGGACGGACTGTGCAGCCCCACCGAGGTCGTCCGCCTGGCGACCGCTGCCGGCCTGACCGTCGTCGCGCTGACCGACCACGACACCACCTCGGGTCTGGCCGAGGCCGCCGGCATCCTGCCGACCGGGCTCACCCTGCTCCCAGGTGCGGAGATCTCGTGCGGAATCCGGGTCGAGCACGGCCGCTGGGTGAGCCTGCACCTGCTCGCCTACCTGTTCGACGCGACCGAACCGGTGTTCGCGGCCGTCCGGGCCCGGCTACGCGAGGACAGGGTCACCCGCGCCCGCCGGATGGTGGAGAAGCTGGCCGCCGATGGCCACCCCGTGCGCTGGGAACAGGTGGCCGCCCAGGCTGACGGTGTGATCGGACGCCCGCATGTGGCCGAGGCGCTGGTCGACGCCGGCCTCGTGAGCTCCCTGCAGGCCGCGTTCACACCCGCCTGGATCGGCGCCGGCGGTCGCTACTGGGTGGGCAAGGACGAGCCTGACGCCCTGGAGGCGATCCGGCTGGTTCGCGACGCGGGCGGTGTCAGCGTGTTGGCCCATCCGTACGCGAGCACGCGCGGTCCGACCATCGGCCCGGATGTGATCGCGGCCATGGCACGGGCGGGTCTTCGCGGCCTCGAGGTGGACCATCCCGACCACCCGCAGCAGGCGCGCGCCAGGCTTCGCCGGCTCGCCACCGACCTGGGACTGATCGTCACCGGCGCGAGCGACTTCCACGGCCCGAGCAAACCCCAGCGCCTCGGCGCGGAGACGACGAGCGGGCACGCGTACGAGACGCTCATCGCCGAGGCGTACGGTGCCCAACCGCTGACCGGACCAGCTGAGCCGCTACGGCACCAGCCACCACGGGCAGCGGCGGGCCTGCCGGCACCGGCCTGGCACCCGCAGGCGCCCTGGAGCCCGCAGACGCCCTGGAGCCCTCAGACGCCCTGACCGCAGCCACCGCCGGGCGGCGACGTGGACACGTGGGGATCGAGCCGGCCCAGCAGGTTGGCGAGCACGTCAAGTTCGTCCGGACTGAAGTGACTGGTGACATGCTTCGACACCCCGGCGAGATGGGTCCGGGAGGCCGCCCGCAGCCGCTTGCGGCCTTCGGGGGTCAGCGTCGCAAGCGTTCCCCGGGCGTCGGACGGACACGACCGTCGCGCGACCAGACCGTCACGTTCCAGCCGGTCGACCAGGCGGGTCAAGCCGCTGCGGGACAGCAGGACCGCCTCCGCCAGCTCGTTCATGCGCAGGGCGCCGTCCGGCGCCTCGGCCAGCTGGACCAGCACATCAAAGGACGCCAGCGGCAGGTGGTGTTCGGCTTCGAGGTCGGTTTCCAGCTGCCGGATGACATACGAGTGAGCCCGCAGGAACTGACGCCATGCCCACAGTGATCGCGGGTCCATCAGCGATTCCTGCTCCGCTGTCTGCTCGTCGACCGTCACGTGGATCAGATTACGTCGCCCGTTGCGGTCCGCGAGCGAGCTCGCTGATGATGTCAGACGATCGACATTCCGATGAAGACAGCCCCAGTCGAGAACTGCTGGGCGACCGTGGGTTGACGGGCAGGTTGCCAAATCGCGACGGTGCGCCGCCGGGCGGCCGTGGGTCAACCGCCGGGCCTTGCCGGGGGGGATCAGGTTCCGGCTTCGCCGGACGCGTTCGAGCCGGGCTGGCGGCTATGGTGGGGATGCAGGCGTGACGGCGCGAGCCCCACGCACCACACCGACTGGTCGAGGTTTTCTCTTGTCTGCTTCCCGGCCTAGCGCGGACGCGATCCAGGCAGCTCTCGCAACGGTGCTCGACCCTGAGATCGGGCGTCCCATCACCGAACTGGACATGGTCGACTCGGTCCGCATCACCGATGACACCGTGGACATCGTAGTGCTACTGACCGTCTCCGGCTGCCCGATGCGCGACGAGATCACCAGTCGAGTCCAGCGCGCTGTCACCGCAGTACCGGGTGTGCAGGCCGTGCAGGTCCGCCTCGAGGTCATGAGCGCCGAGCAGCGCGCCGCCCTGCACACGAAGCTGCGCGGCGGGACGGGAACCCGGGCGATCCCGTTCGCGCAGCCCGGCTCACTGACCAGGGTGTACGGCGTAGCCAGCGGAAAGGGCGGCGTCGGCAAGTCGTCGGTGACCGTCAACCTGGCCGCCTCGATGGCCCGGTCCGGCCTCGCGGTCGGTGTGCTGGATGCCGACATCTACGGGCACTCGATCCCCCGGATGCTCGGAGTCGACCGCCTGCCCACCCAGGTCGAAAAAATGATCATGCCTCCACAAGCACATGGCGTGAAGGTCATCTCCACCGGCATGTTCACTCGTGGCAACCAGCCGGTCACATGGCGAGGGCCGATGCTCCACCGGGCACTGGAACAGTTCCTCTCGGATGTGTTCTGGGGGGACCTCGACATCCTGCTGCTCGACCTGCCACCGGGCACCGGCGACATCGCGATCTCGTTGGCGCAACTTGTGCCGTCATCCGAGCTTCTCATCGTGACCACCCCTCAGCTTGCCGCCACCGAGGTTGCCGAGCGGGCCGGCACAGTCGCCGTCCAGACTCGACAGAACGTCGTCGGCGTCGTGGAGAACATGGCCTGGCTGCCCTGCCCGCACTGCGACGGACGTGTGGACGTCTTCGGCTCAGGTGGCGGCGCGGCCGTGGCCGAGCGGCTGACCCGCGTGCTCGGACACGACGTCCCGCTGTTGGCGCAGATACCCATTGATGTCCGGCTGCGCGAAGGCGGCGACTCGGGCGTCCCGCTGGTGACCGCGGATCCAGACTGCGAAGCCTCGAAAATCCTGCGGGGAGTGGCCGAACGGCTGTCATCCCGCTCACGCGGGTTGGCTGGCCGGTCCCTCGGCCTCACCCCGACCCGCCGAGGCTGACGACACCCGGTCGGGCTGACCGGGCTGACCGGGGCTTGACCGGGTGCGGGACCGGCTGAGGCTACTGCGCTACTCCGGCCCGGCCCGGGCCACATCCGATCTGGGCACGGGCCACGGATCGCTCGAACAGAAGTGGCGCGGGTATCAGACGGGTATCAGGTCGCGTCGGTGTCGAAGGGCGTCGCCGCCGACAGCATCTCGGCGCTGACCGCCCCCCTCGCTGCGGGCGCCGCGGCAGCCGCTTGACCCCGGTCTGTCGGGGCAGCCTTGGCCGGGGTCGAAGTGGCCTTGGTCAAAATGGGGGATTTTGTCAGGGCAGGGGATTTCGTCAACGACGGCGCCTTGGCCACAGCCGGCGCATCGTCGTAGGAGAGCCGGGGCCGAACCTGCTCGGTGAGCCCGGACGGCGTCTCCGGGTCGTCATCGAAGAGCATCTTGTCGAGCGACGTCCGCTTGGAAAGGTACGACGGAAGCAACGGGTCTTCGTCCTCGAACAGATGCTTGCGCACGAACGTCGTGGGATGCAGGGTGCTCAGGTCGAGATCGGCAATCTCTGGACCGAGCTCGGAGCGCAGCTCCTCGCGCATGCCGGCAGCCATCTGCCGGAACTGACGCAGCATCCGACCGGCGTCACGGGCCGCGTTCGGCAACCGTTCCGGGCCGAACACGAATAGGCCGATCAGTAGAAGGACAGCGACCTCGCCCCAGCCCACACCGTTGAACACGGCCCCAGACTACCTCGCCATTGCGATCAACGGAACACCTCCGACCCGGTTGCCCGTCCGCTCGGGCCCACCGACCCGGTTGCCCGGTTACCCGGTTGCCCGGCGTTCCTAACCGCGCTGCTCCTGAAGGGTCAGCGCGACATCATGGACAGTGTGATCACGCTCGAAACTAAGCATGATCCGGTCACCGATCCGATGGCCGCGGGTTGCCGCAATCAGGTCATTGGTATTCCCGATGACCGTCCCGTCGACCTTGATGATAATGTCGCCCGGACGCAGGCCGACCGCGTCCGCGGGCCCGCCCGACTCCACCGCGCGGATCAGTGCGCCGGACGACGTTCCGACCGCCGCCGCATCATCCGGCGTGATCGTCCCAGTGGACACGCCGACATCGGGATGCGTGGCACGACCGGTACTGATGATCTCACCAGCCACTGACCTCGCGTAGTCGATCGGGATGGCGAAACCGACTCCGATGTTCCCGGACGCGCCGCGGTCGGCGCGGGACCCGGGCACAGCCGCGATCGCGGTGTTGATGCCGACAACCTGACCGCGTCCGTCCACCAGCGCACCGCCCGAGTTGCCGGGATTGATGGCCGCGTCGGTCTGGATCGCACCGATGAGGACCGACTCCCCGCCGGACTCCACCGGCACCGTCGGGTTACGGTCGAGCGCGCTGACAATACCTGTGGTCACTGTTCCGGACAGGCCCAACGGTGCACCGATGGCCACCAGAGGTGCACCCACCACGAGCGAGCCGGAACGTCCCAACGTCGCGGCTGGTAGCGGGTTCGCAGTCTGAATCCGGATTACGGCAAGGTCCGTCTTGGGATCACGCCCGATGATCTCAGCCGAGATCTGCCGCAGCTCCTTGTACAAGGTCACCGACACGCGCGCCCCGGCGGCAACGCCTGCGATGACGTGGTTGTTCGTCAGGATGTAGCCGTCCGATCTGATGATCACACCGGAGCCGGTGGCGGACAGGATCGGACTGGTCACATTGATCGTGACAACCGACGGCAGGGCACGTGCGGCAATGACGGAGACCGGCGCGGCCCGTTCGACCGGGGCCGCAGCGTCGACGCCCGCCACGGGCGACGACCCGGGTGGCGACCCGGATGGCGACCCGGATGGCGACCCGGCCGCGGTCGGTACGAGTGGCTCGTCGGTCCGCGCGGAGTGAGCGCCGATCACACCACCGATCACACCGCCGGCGCCACCGCCGACCAGGCCGGCGAGCAGCATCGCCGCCACGAGAACCAGCCGACCCGGTCGGGGTGCGACCTGGTCGGGCGCTCCCCACCCGGGGGCACGCGATTCATCAACGGCTGCGTCAGCAACAGCTGCGTCAGCGGCGCCGTCGACGGTGGGCTGCCCGCCATGATGTGCAACGGGCACAAAAAGATCGGCCGGCAGGTTCGCCGCCGACCCCCAGGCACCGGGTGCCGGAGCCGGGCGGGCCCACCATGGGTTTGTCGGCGGGTCACCCGAACCTCTGTCATCCGCCGGTTCACCCCGCGGTGCGATGCCGTCCTCGCCGTCACCGCTCACGGCCATCCGCCTCCGCCACCAGTAGCAGGGAACACGCGGATGTACCCACAGGCACGAAACATCCGCCAACATCGCCGGGCGCTCTTATGCTCGTATCGGGGAAACGTCGGGCCGCTCAGCCAACCCCTACTGCGATCACGCAGCTATTACCGTACGACCTCCCGGCGGCAGCCGGCGGTAACCCGACCGGGACGCCCTAGGATGCCGCTGAATAACGGCGTTCGATCCGCGCGCGGACCGTCCGCGCCCGGCTGGCGAGGCGGAGGAGGCCCGGATAGCGGTGTTCTATCCGGGCCGACGACAACGACGCCAGGCGGGATGTGGGCGGACGCGAGCCGGACAGACGTTGTTCAGCGGCCTCCTAGCGCCGCGAGCCATCGGGCAGCAACACCGCGGCCATCACCGACGGCAGGTGGCCAGCCCCGGCTTCAGCGACATCGACCTCAGCGGCGCTGATTCCGGCGGCATTGGTACCGGACAGATTGGTCCCGGGGACGGCCGTCCCGGCGATGCCCGTCCTGGCGATGCTCATCCCGGCGATGCTCATCCCGGCGATACCCGTCCTGGAGATGACGTTGGGCTGAGCCGCCGGGACCGCGACGGGATGCGGCGGTTGCGCAACAGTGCCAGGCGCACGTATCTCTCCGAGCGCAGCGCCCGCGACAGCGAAAAGCATCACCGCCACGGAGCTGACCAGGGTACGTCTGGTCCGGCTCTGGCGTCCCCGCCAGCCGCTGGCCGACCTGGTCGCCGGCCGGCGACCACCGGACGCGGTGCCTGCGTGCCGCGCGGCGTCCGGCCGACTCGAATCAAGGCGCCTCTTCGAGCCCGGCCGGCGGCGCCCCGTCGGGCCGGTAGCACCGACGAGATCAACCGGCCTGGTTGACGACGCCACCCGCCCGGCCGTCGCCCCGGTCGGCATTGCCGACTGCGGCGGATCGGCGCTCCGCGCAGGGCTCGGGACGACCGGCTGGTCCACCGAACTGATGACGCCGATGACGCCGATGAAAAGATCACGCCCGGCCGTCCGGATGACCCCGCGGATGGCCAGGGACACCGGGCGTGTCCGGGCCGGGCTGCAGGTGGCGGGAGCTGCCATTCGCAGCAGCCGATCCGCCACTCCCCCCGGCAGGGTCGGATCGCCGAGCCCCGCCAGCCGGGCCTTGAGGTGGCGCAGCTCGGCGACCTCCCACTGACAGGACGAACAGCACGCGACGTGCGCCAGGGCACGGTCCCGACCGTCGTGGTCCAGCTGCCCGTCAACCAGCGGAGCGATCTGCTTGCCGAGATGTCCGGTCACGCCTGCCCCTCCGGTGCGGACGACGTGCCACCACCAGCATTCGCCGCCGCCGGCAGGCCTGTCGGCGGCGTCCGCCGAGTGATCCGGTGCGATCGGCGTGACGGCGTCGTACCGTCCTCGACCGGGGCGAGCGCGCCTGCCGCGGGCGCGACCGGCCCGACCACCGGCTTCGGCGTCGACGCCTCGATCAGGACGGCCCCACCGGCTGGGACGGCCCGGTCGGCTGGGACGGCCCCACCGGCTGGGACGGCGTCGGCTGGAAGGGCGTCGTCCGTCGCAGTGCCCGATGCTGGGAACACGGCCGGCCCGTCTGCCGGCACCGACGCACGCGGCGCACGATCGGCGAGTGTTTGGCGCAACATGGCCCGGCCCCGGGAGATCCGACTACGGACGGTCCCGAGTTTCACGCCGAGAGTCTGCGCGATCTCCTCATAGGACAACTGCTCGATGTCGCACAGCACGACCGCAGCCCGGAAATCGGGCGGGAGCGCTGCCAGCGCACCTTCGATGTCGGCATCGAGATGCGACTCCGCATATACAGCCTCGGGACTCGCTTCGCGGCCGGCAAGGCGTTCCGGGTCGTCCGGCAGCGCGTCGAACCGAATCTTCTGCTGGCGGCGCATCCGGTCCAGGAAGAGGTTTGTGGTGATCCGGTGCAGCCAGCCCTCAAAGGTGCCGGGCGTGTAATCGGCCAGCGACCGGAACACCCGCACGAAGACATCCTGGGTGAGGTCCTCGGCATCGTGTGCGTTCCCCGTAAGCCGGTAAGCGAGCCGATACACCCGATTACCGTGATCTCGCACGACCTCTTCCCACGTGGGTGGTACCCACGTGGTCAGGTCCGTCCCGGCGACGTCGACCGCGACGGTTTCGTCACGTACGGCGTCGCCGTCCGACACCGGACGTGGCGAAACCGACCGCCCGGGCGCGAACGTCGCCAGACGCGCGTCCTGTCCGGTCACGGTCGCCTCTCGCTCGGTTCGCGACGAACGTACCCGACGCGCCGGCCATGGCGCGGCAAAACCCGCAGCGGACACCGGCTGATCTCCCCTCGATCCATCCCGACACGAGGTGCGCTGACCAGACGAACGCACCATGCACAGCGGGCGTTCCCGTAGGCTGCCTATGTCATGCCCGACACAGCCACCGGAGCCGTCGATCCGGCCTCCGAATACACCGAGGGCTTCCTGTTGGAAGACCCTCCGCTGAGAGCTGCCCGGGCACGCGCCGAGGAGGTCGGGATCGTGCCCGTCAGCCCGGGCGCCGGGTCCATCCTTCGTTTTCTCGCCGCCTGTGTCGCCGCCCGCACCGTCGTCGAAATCGGAACAGGTACGGGAGTGTCCGGTACCTGGCTCCTGCGCGGTATGCGGCCGGACGGAACGCTCACCACCATTGACGTCGAGGCCGAACATCTCCGGCTCGCGCGCCGCACGTATGCCGACGCGGGAATGGCATCCAACCGCAGCCGGCTGATAACGGGCCGGGCCCTCGACGTCCTGCCCCGCCTCACCGACGGTGCTTATGACCTGGTCTTCTGCGATGCGGACAGACGTGAGGCCACCGATTACCTCAACCAGGCCCTCCGCCTTCTGCGGCCGGGCGGGATCGTGGTGTTCGCCGGCATGCTCGCCGGTGGGCGGGTCGCGGACCTGGCAGCTCGCGATCCCGAGGCCGTCGCGGCCCGGGAGCTCGCGACCGCCGTGCGGGACGACATCCGGCTGACGCCGATGCTCCTGACCGCCGGTGACGGCCTGATCGTCGCGGTTGTCGCGAAGTCGTCACCGGTCGGATGAGCGCTCGTCTACTCCGGGGTCGTCGGCCTCGGAGCGGACGAACAGAATCATGATCGCATACCTTTCGACCGGGTAGCCGGGGAGCCGGGTAGCCACGCCGGCGGCGAGCGAACACCCCAGCTGGTGCCGCGCCCCCGCCGATGTCGGCCAGGTCCGCCACAACGGGCTCCAGTGCGGCCGTTACTCCCCGCGCCTAGAGGGCTGCCGCCAAGTCCTTCACCGGCGGCCTGGGCCACGCGCAGAAGGCCTCTGGGACCCGCTGTGTCGTCGGAACAGGAGAACAGGCCGGCCGGCGCGACGGTGGCCGCGTAGGCAAGCCCCTCAGCGGGCACCAGACGGCCCTCGGCGTCGGTGTTGAGCGCCTCGGACGGTGGTTCCGCCCCAGCAGTAGACGACGTGAGCAGAACCCGTGCCGGCACACCGACCTCCGGCGGCGTACCGGCCCACAGCCTCACGGTCGGTGGGCGGAGGGCGGAGGGCGGCCCACTCGGTATCCACCGGAACGTCGAACACGCCCTAGCCGGCAGCCGACTTCAGCGCGTCCCCAAGGTCCTTCGCCTCGTCAGGCAACAGTTCCACCACGAGACGGCCACCCCCTTCGAGCGGAACGCGCATGATGATGCTGCGCCCCTCCTTGGTGACCTCGAGCGGACCGTCACCCGTCCGCGGCTTCATGGCCGCCATCGGTGCACCTCTTCCTGCCGTCGGACCTGCTACCACCGGCGATTATCCCGGAGAACAGGCCGGGAACCGAAACACGTCACCCCGCAGCGCCACAACAGACACAGCCAGACGGGATCGTGAACCGCCAGATAAGCCTCCGAACAGCCAACACGGAAACAATTCAGGCCAAGGACCATGATCGGGATGTCACGGCGGTCCGGCGGCGGCGCGTGCCAGCCGTCCAGGCGACGTCAGCTGGACGTCAGCTGGACGTCAGCTGGACGTCACGTTCCGGGCGAAGCGGTGCAACGAGACCCGCCACACACCCGCGAGCAGCGGCCGCAGCAGCTCGAACACAGCGCGACCGAACCAGCCCAGCGGCAGGTCCAGCTCCTCGGACCAGACGAGCCTCGACCGCCCGGCGGGCAGGGGCACAACCACGAAGGCTCCGCTCCCACGCACCACCCGGCCGGTATGGCGGACCAGGCAGCGGTACGGCGGCTCCCACTCGACGATCTCCATCGTGTCGACGATCGCCAACGGGCCGATCCCCGTGCGGGCGACGATGCAGCCGCCGACCCCGATCCCACCCTGACGGCAACGGACCACCGTCGTCGCCAGCAGCCACTCCCCCTGACGCTCCCAGTCGGTCAGTGCCGCGAACACGGCGTCCGGTCCGGCGTCCACCTCGACAGCCGCGACAAGCGTGCCGGGCTTGCGCCGGTTCACCGCGGGAGCTGGCGGGCGGTGGTGCTTCCGGGACAGGCTGACGCTCAACATGAAGATCCCCTATAGTGGTCCGCCGGCTTGGAGCGACCCGCGACGGGTACGCGGCGTCGCGGGTCCGGCGCACGCACCTCGCCCCATCGCTACCCGGCCATCGCTTCGCGATGCACGCCCCTATTGCCGGGCGCTCTTAACGATGTGAATCTGATGCTGCTGCCACAACACCAGATTCACATCGTTCCCAACGAGCGTCCGGCATCTTCCGAAAGCCCTGTCCCGGCTGCCGGTTACTCCGGTGGGGGGACCGGTAGGGCTGTCGGGGCCGGCAGCGTGGTCTGGCTGACGGCGTCGGCGTGGCCGGACCAGTCGTCGCGATCCGCACTCCGTCGGCCCGGCGACTGGTGACCCGGCGACTGATGATCGAAATGGGCGAAGGTGGCAAGCCTGACCATCTCCTCGTCCCGCCGCGCCAGTTCAGCGTCCCGCCAGGCGAGCTCGTCCGCGAGCCGTGCGAGTACCGCGTCCACCTCGGCCATCCGGTACCCGCGAAACGCCATGTCAAACCGGACACCGTTGACATCAGTCGCAGACACGGTCGGTGATGGCAGACCGTTGTCAGCCGCATCCGGCGGCGCCGGCGACAACCGGTCGAACCTTCCGACCGAGAGGGCTGCGACGGCGAAGACGATGGCGGCGACAACGATTATCTCGACAGCGAGCAACACACTCACGATCGTGGCACGGGCCGAAAGGTTGCGCCGCACCTGCCACCCCGCCGGCGTGATCGCGGCTGTAGTTTCGCCCGGTGCGAGGCTCCGGGCGCTCTAAACTCCCTTTCGATGAGTACGGACGCCGACACGCCCCACGCCGCCGATCCGGCAGGCATGGAGCAGACCGTGGGCACGGAGCAGACCGCGGGCCCAGCCCACACCGCGGATACGGTTGCCGCCGCTGACCTCCGGCTCGGCGCCTCGACGTTCGGTCCGTCCGACCTGGTCATCATGGCGATCATCAACCGGACGCCCGACTCGTTCTTCGACCGGGGCGCGACCTACGGCGAGACGGAGGCACTGGCCGCTGTGGATCGTGCCGTCGCCGACGGCGCCCAGATCATCGACATCGGCGGGGTGAAGGCGGCGCCGGGCAATGACGTCGATACGGACGAGGAGCTGCGGCGCATCGGTGGATTCGTCGCGCTGGTCCGGTCCAGGCACCCCGCCATCGCGATCAGCGTGGACACCTGGCGGGCCGAGGTCGGCACAGTCGTGGCCGGTGAAGGCGCAGACCTGCTCAACGATGCCTGGGGCGGCACCGACCCGCACCTGGCCGAGGTTGCCGCCGAGCACGGCTTGGGCCTGGTCTGCACCCACGCCGGGCACCTGCCGCCCCGCACCCGCCCACACCGGATCGCCTACGACGACGTGGTCGCCGACATCATCGCCACCACGACCGGGCTCGCGAAGCGCGCGGTGGCGCTGGGAGTACGACCGGACGGCGTCATCGTCGATCCCGGCCACGACTTCGGCAAGAACAGCCGGCATTCCCTGACGGCGACGCGCCGGCTGCCCGAACTCGCCGCCACCGGATGGCCGGTGCTCGTCGCGCTGTCGAACAAGGACTTCATCGGCGAGGCCCTCGACGCGCCGGTCACCGAGCGTCTTGAGGGGACCCTCGCCGCAACCGCGATCAGCGCCTGGCTCGGTGCCAGGATCTTCCGGGCGCATCAGGTCGCAGCGACCCGCAAGGTGCTGGACATGGTGGCGGCCATCCGCGGGACCCGGGACCTCGCCGTCGGACGCCGGGGCCTCGTCTGACCCGGCCCCGGCGGGCGACCCGGGCCAACCGGTTATTCGCCCTCAAGCTGTTCGGCGGCGCTCGGACCGAGACCGCCCGGCCGCCGTACCCCGGCCTCCAGCATGTCCAACGCGGCCGCGACCGTGTCCGCCCAGCCCAGCGCGTCCCGGGCCGCCGGCCGGACGAAACCCCGCCCGACCAGCTCCGCCACCTGTGCCCGCAGGTGGGTGAACAGGCCCGAGGGGTCGAGGACGACGACCGGCTTGGCGTGCATCCCGAGGGAACGCGCGACCCAGACCTCCAGGAGCTCCTCAATGGTGCCCAGGCCGCCGGGCAGCGCCAGGAACGCGTCCGAACGAATCTCCAGGAGTGCCTTGCGCTCCCGCATCGTCTCGGTGACGATCAGTTCGTCCGCTTCGTCGTCGGTGATCTCAAGCGCCGCCAGCGCCCGCGGGATCACACCCACGGTGTAGGCGCCACCGGCACGGGCTGCGCGGGCGACCGCGCCCATGCACGAGATCGAGCCGGCGCCCGAGACAAGACCGTGGCCGCGGCGGGCGAGCGCAGCGCCGACGTCGGCGGCGAGCTCGACGTAGGAGGGATCGATCGCCTCGGACGACGAGCAGTAGACGCAGATGTTCACGCGGGCTCGCCGGCCGGCCAACCGGCATCCGGTCCCGACTGGCTGCCACCGCCACCAGCACCGCCACCCGCACCCGCACCCGCACCCGCACGGTGACTGTCGACGATGATGCGGACGGCCTCGTCCACGTCATCGGTGAGAGTCACAAGATCAAGATCTGACGGCAGGATGCGCCCGGCGCCCGCGACGGTCGTACGCAACCAGTCCAGCAGACCCCCCCAGTACCGCGACCCGATGAGCACCACCGGGAAACGGGTCACCCGACGGGTCTGGACGAGCGTGAGGGCCTCGAACAGCTCATCCAGCGTGCCGAGCCCGCCAGGCATGATCACAAATGCCTCGGCGTACTTGACGAACATGGTCTTGCGGACGAAGAAGTACCGGAAGGTCACCCCGAGATCGACCCAGTCGTTGAGGCGTTGTTCGAACGGGAGCTCGATACCGAGGCCGACAGACAGACCACCGGCTTCCTGCGCGCCCCGGTTGACAGCTTCCATCGCCCCCGGACCACCACCAGTGATCACCGCATAGCCGGCCCGGACGAGCGCGGCACCGAGCCGTTCGCCCAGGGCGTAATCGGGGTCGTCCACCGAAACTCGGGCCGAGCCGAAGACCGTCACCGCTCGGGGCAACTCCGCGAGCAGCCCGAACCCCTCGACGAACTCACTCTGGATCCGCAGGACCCGCCACGGGTCGGCGTGGACCCAGTCGGTCGGGCCGCGGGTGTCCAGCAGGTGCTGGTCGGTCGTTGACGCCTCGACCAGCCCCCGGCGGACGGTGATAGGCCCGCGTTGCCTCTCCGGGGGGCGCCGGGACCGGGCCGGCCGGTCCCGGCGCGGACCGGGATCGGGTCCGGGATCGGGTCCGGGATCGGGACCGGCAGCGCCGGGGACCGGAGGAACGTCTGGCTGGACCGGGTCGATGGGCGCACTCACGAGCCGTAACATAACGTTCCAGCGTTACATTCAAGATCACATTCGGGTAACCCGCGGAGGAGTTCGGCGAGCGTTATCCGAAACATCCCGGGCAGGTCAGCGGCCATCCCGGCATGTGCTGATCCGGCTAATCCGGCTCTTGCGCCGTGAGGTAGCGCCGCAGGACGTCCTCGGCCGCGCCGATCCGTTCGGCCTCCACGTACTCGTCCCGGGTGTGGGCAAGGTTGGGATCACCGGGGCCGAAGTTGAGCGCGGGGATGCCGAGCGCGGCGAAACGGGCCACGTCCGTCCAGCCGTACTTGGCCACGGGCACGCGCCCCACGGCAGCCACGAACGCGCGCACGGCCGGCGCGGTGAGCCCGGGCGGCGCGCCGGCAGAACTGTCGGTCAGCTCAAGAGCGAAGCCGTCGAGGACGTCGCGGACATGGTCGAACGCCTGGAGAACATCACGGTCCGGAGCGAACCGATAGTTGATCGTAACCACGCAGGCGTCCGGGATGACGTTGCCGGCGACGCCGCCGCCGACCCGCACGGCGTTGAGGCCCTCGCGGTACGTACAGCCGTCGATCGTCACCTCCCGCGGTCGGTACGCGGCCAGGCGCTCCAGCAACGGCGCGGCGCGATGGATCGCGTTATCGCCGAGCCAGGCCCGCGCCGAGTGCGCCCGGCGTCCGCGCAGCGTGGCCACAACCCGCAGGGTGCCCTGACAGCCCGCCTCGATCTCCCCCGATGTCGGCTCCAGGAGGACCGCGAGATCGGCGTCCAGCCAGTCGCGATGATGCGCGGCAAGCCGGCGTAGCCCGTTTCGGTCGGCGCAGACCTCCTCGTTGTCGTAGAAAACCCAGGTGACGTCGTGCGCAAGGCCGTCAACCATGCCGCCGTCAGCCATGCCGCCGTCAACCATGCCGCCAGCCATGCCGCCAAGCAGGGTGGCGGCCAGCCGCAGCATCACGGCCACCCCCGACTTCATATCGGACGTTCCGCAGCCGTAGAGCCGACCGTCCACGGCCCGAGCCGGTACGTTGTCCGCGATCGGCACGGTGTCGAGATGGCCGGCCAGCAGCACCCGGGTCGGTCGCCCCAGCTCGGTGCGGGCGACGACGGCGTCGCCATCGCGGTCCACCCGTAGTCCGGCGAGGTCCGCCAGCGCCCCTTCGACCAGGTCGGCCAGGGCGGCCTCGGATCCGCTCTCGGACGGGACGTCGACCAGGGCGCAGGTCAGCTCCGCCGCCGGGACGGTGAGGTCCAGCCGTGCGCCCGGAGGCCGTAGTCCCTGGTGCGCCAGTGGCGAGCTCTCAGGTGGCAACGCCGTGCTCCCGCAGGACGTCGTTGAGCGCGAGCTTGTCGTGAATCTCGCCTTCGGCCAGCGTCCGCAGCACCAGGACACACGGCATCGCGAAGTCCCCGGCGGGAAACGACTTCACCCGGCTCGACCCCACCGCCACCGCCCGCGCCGGGATCTCCCCGCGGGGATACTCCTCGCCGGTGACAGCGTCGAACACGTGCGTGGACGCGGTCAGGATCGCGCCCGCGCCGAGCTTGGCCCCGCGGCGCACCCGGGCGCCCTCCACCACCACGGCGCGACTGCCGATGAACGCGTCGTCCTCGACCACCACGGGCCTGGCGTTCGGCGGTTCCAGCACCCCGCCGATGCCGACCCCGCCGGACAGGTGCACCCGACGCCCGATCTGCGCACACGAACCGACCGTCGCCCAGGTGTCAACCAGCGTGCCGGCACCGACGTATCCGCCGATATTGGTGTAGCTCGGCATCAGTACCGCGCCGGGTTCGATGTGCGCGCCCCAGCGGACGATCGCGCCCGGCACGACGCGGACCCCGTCGAAGGACGTCTTGAGCGGCACCCGGTCGTGATACCGGAAGTCGCCAGCGCAGGACTCGACCATCGACAGTACCCGGAACGCAAGCAGGATGGCGCGTTTCGCCCGTTCGTCCACGACGACGTCGCCGCCGCCGCCGGTGACATGCGCGACCCGCGCCCTCCCCGCGTCCAACAGGTTGATCGCCTCGACCACGACATCGTGGACACTGCGGCCGTCCGGCGCCTCGGTGGCGTCGGGACGGTCCCACAACAGGTCGACGACCGGGTCTATCGCGGAATCGATGATCTCATCCGAGGTACTCACGGTCCCGACCCTAACGAGGCGACCGCCTCTCGTGCCCCACCGGCTCCGGCAAGCGGTGGATCATCGGATGTCCGGCGGCTCCGTGGTTACCCGAAATCCGGGGCGGGCATCGTGGTCATCGCCCGGCCATGACACCGCCGGCGCCGCGGCCGGGGCCGTCCCCGGATCCACGGTGAGCTCCGGGGCCCCACCCCGGTACCGGCTCCCCGGCGGGTAGACGGGGTCCGGCCATCCCCCGGCCGTGGGCTGGCCACCGGTCGGCGGTCCGGCCTGCGGGAACGGCGGGACCGGATGCGCGCCGGTCTGGTAGCCGCCGCCGGGGTAGCCGCCGCCTGGATAGCCAGCGGACGGCGGTGGAGGTGGAGGTGCGGACGGCGGGTTGACCGGCTGCGGTGGTGGCAACATCGCCATCCGCTCCGGAACGGTGGCCACTTGGGCGTCCGGCCCGGTCAGCGCTATCCGTACGTGATGACGCCCAGCCTCGCCGTAGAACACTCCGGGCGCGACAAGCACACCCACGCTTGACAGGGCGTCCACCGTCGCCCACGCATCTTCCCCGCGGGTCGCCCACAGATAGAGCCCGGCCTCGCTGTGTTCGATCGTGAATCCGGCGACGGCCAACGCCGCGGCGAGCACCGCGCGCCGGTTGGCGTAGCGCGCCCGCTGCTCGGCAACGTGCATGTCGTCGGCCAGCGCCGCGGTCATGGCCGCCTGAACCGGCGTCGGGACCATCGACCCGCAGTGCCGCCGCACTTCCAACAACCCGGCGACAAGCCTTGGATCCCCGGTGACGAAGCCGGCGCGGTAGCCGGCGAGGTTCGACCGCTTGGACAACGAGTGAACGGCGAGCAGCCCCTCGTGGGAGCCGCCGCAGACATCGGGATGCAGCACCGAGACGGGCCGGGCTTCCCAGCCCAGCTCGATGTAGCACTCGTCACTGGCGACGACGATGCCGCGATCTCGGGCCCAGCCCACGACCGCCCGCATCTCGTCCACGGTCAACACCCGGCCCGACGGGTTGGCCGGGGTGTTCAGCCAGATCAGGGCCACGCCGTCAGCCGGGCCGAGCACCGGTTCGCAGCCAGCCAGCAGGGCACCGACCTGGTAGGTCGGGTATGCCGGTGTCGGTATCCAGATCCGGTCGCCCGGCCCGAGCCCGAGTTGGCTCGGAAGCTGCGCGACCAGTTCCTTGGTCCCGATCACCGGCAGAACGGCGGTCGACTCGACGATCACCCCGAGCCGGCGCGCCAGCCAGCCCGCCGCCGCGTCCCGCAACTCAGGCGTGCCGGCGGTGGCCGGATAGCCAGGGGCGTTCGCCGCCGCCGCAAGGGCGTGCTGAATCGCGAGCGGGGTCGGGTCCACCGGCGTGCCGACCGACAGGTCGACGATGCCGTACGGGTGTGCGCGGGCCTTGTGCGCGAACGGCGCAAGGGCATCCCAGGGGAAGTCAGGCAACCGTACCCGGGAGTGGCGGGCCTGCCGGAACGCTCCGGCAGGCCCTGTAGGCCCGGTCAGGACTCGCCCTGCGGCGCCAACGTGGCGACGCTCGGTGGGTCGAACTCGAGCGCGCCCACCTTCGACGCCCCGCCAGGCGAGCCGAGCTCCTCGAAGAAGACGGCGTTGGTATCGGTGAAGCCCTTCCACTGATCCGGGACGTCGTCCTCGTAGTAGATGGCTTCGACCGGACAGACGGGCTCACACGCTCCGCAGTCGACGCACTCGTCAGGCTGGATG
>NZ_CAUVXI010000059.1:0-5361 GCF_963555845.1 Protofrankia sp. Cas8
GGTGTCTGGTCCGACATTTCCACCCCGTCGGGCGATCAGAATTCCCTCGGGTGCCAGCACCCAAAGCCTCGGGACGTCCCCCGGTCCGGGCGCACTGCGGACACGGTTCCGGTGCCCCACGACGTCCCTTGACATCAGCACTGGCTGCCGGGGTCGGAGGGTCGGGCCGTCGGCGGCGATGGTGAACTCGCAGTCCGCACGTCCGCACGTCCGCACGTCCGGCGCCGTCGATGCTGGCACGGCTGGCACGGCTGGCACGGCTGGCACGGCTGGGACCGGGACGACCGCAGAACATCGTCACCGGCGCCCGCGGCCCGTGTCTGGTGGTGCGGGTCGCCGCTGTGAACATCCACGCCAGCGGCACCGGTCGGGAGCGGATTGACCAACTGGCTACCTGCAATCCCCGGGTCACCGGGGTCCGGGCCGGCGGCTCCTGCGTCGGGCTCCGCTGGGTCGTGCTCAGCGCAGCCGCATCAGCTGGTGCAGTTGCACACCGGCCACTGCCGCGAAGACGTCATCAGCACGCTGCTCGGTGAGCACGCTGACAGGCTAAGAGGGTTACCCTCGCACCATGATCGAACCATGATCGAACCATGATCGCACCATGATCGCACCATGATCGCACCATGGGAGCCCGCAGCGCCGGGCGTGCTGCGGCTGCCCTCCGGCCGGATCGTTCGCGGTCGGGGACTGCGCGTGCCGCTTCCGGCTGGTCCCGTTCCCACCTTCGCGTTGTATCTGCTGGGCCAGGAGGCACCCCCCGTTGTCTGGGAAAGCCGGTGGCTTCGCTGGCCCGACTTCTGGTTGCCATCCGACCGCACGGCAACCGTCGACGCGCTGCGCGAGGCATGGATCCGCGCCGAAGCCGAGCGCGTCGAGGTCGCATGCGCCGGTGGATACGGACGAACCGGCACGGCACTGGCCTGCCTCGCAGTGCTGGACGGGGTACCGGCCCGTGAGGCGGTTGCCTACGTCCGGGAGCGATACTCCCCACGCGCCGTGGAGACACCCTGGCAACGCCGCTTCGTCTCCCGCTTCCAGTAGCCCTCGCCCCATCAGCCACAACGTAGAGTGCCCGGCAACAGGGATGCGGCGTCGCGGGGCTGGGGCGCGTGCCTCTGTCCTCGCACTTCGCGATGCACGCACCCCAGCCCCACTCCTTCATCCACACCCCCATTGCCGGGCGATCCGCGCCCAGCCGGCCTCCTGGCCTGTCCAGATCCCACCGTCACACGGCGATCGAGATGGTTCTCCCACAGGGGTTCGCCCGCAGCGCTACCCAGTGCTGCGAATTCCGGCTCGAGGGGCCCGTCGTCGGCGACTCCGCCGCGGGCGTTTCACGTGGAACATTATGAACTCGCCCCCGCCCGTCCCACCCTGACGACGTGGTACGCGCCACGTTGAGGACTTCTCGTGCCAGGAGATGCAGCAGGGGTCGGTTCGCCGACGCCGACACCCCGCGCTCCTGGGCGCTCTGGCCGCCGGAAACGTTCGTCGTACCCGGACAGCGGTCATCTTCAATGAATATCTACACCGGATGGCCTAACCTGGATGTGTGAGAGATGTCAGTGGTGACCTCGACGCTGGATGCCTGGCCGCGTGGAACATCGCGATATGAGCCGTCGCATTGCCAACATCACTCTCGACAACATCGACGACATGCCGCGGCGGTGCCGTCGATGCGTCTTCTGGGAGCTGGACCCGGTCGCACGCAGTCGGGCGGAGGAAGCCGGGGGCACTGAACTGGAGAAGGAAGCGTGGGTGTCCTCAGCCCTTCTCGAGTGGGGAAGCTGCGGAAAGATCATTTATGTGGACGGCGTCGCGGCCGGGTTCGCGATGTTCGCACCGCCGGCCTATGTACCGCGGTCGGTCGCCTTTCCGACGAGTCCCGTCAGTCCGGACGCCGTGCTCCTCATGACTGCAAAAATCTTGGATGAGTTCGCTGGCCAGGGCTTGGGGCGTGTTCTCATCCAGTCGGTCGCCAAGGATGTGGTCCGCCGTGGGTTTCGCGCCATTGAGGCTTTCGGGGATCTGCGTGGCGAAGGGACCCGGTGCGTTGTACCCGCCGAGTATCTGCTTGCCGTGGGCTTCAAGACGGTCCGGCCGCACCACCGTTGGCCCCGGCTGCGGCTTGAGGTCAAGAACGCCGTGAGCTGGCGGGAAGAGGTTGAGGTCGCGCTTGAGCGGCTGCTTGGGTCGATGGCACCGGAGGCGATGCTGCGCCAGGTCGGTAGCGCGGCTGGGACAGCGCCGACGGGCTGACCGTGTCTCGGTGCCAATTGCCCTGGGAGACGGCCAGCAGGGATACGGCTAGCAGGGATACGGCTAGCAGGGATACGGCCAGCCCGTCGGCGGGGGTTTGCGGCAGAGTCGGTAGAAAGGGCCAGGCAGGGCCTCAGCGGGCCGTACGCGAGGCAAGCGTCGGCACCCGTAGCTGTCCTGTGGGTGGGTCGAGGTCCGGCGGCAGGAACAGCCGCTGTACCGCAGCGAGTATCCCCTCGGCGACGGTGGCCCGAAATTCCTGCGATTCGAGTGCGGCGGCATCGTGCGGGTTCGTGAGATAGCCCAGATCCGTACGGATGGCCGGCATCAGCGTTTGCCGAAGGAGCTCCCAGGTCTTGGCATGGGTCCGGCAGTTGACGAGGTCCGTGCGCGATACAAGTTCCTTCTGCACGAGCCCGGCCAGGCGTTCACCCACGGCGGACGATCCCCGGGCATTGCCAAAGTAGTAGGACGACACTCCCTGGGCACGCGGCGACTTGCCCGCGTCCAGATGCAACGACACGAGTAGGTCCGCGCCGATTTCGTTCGCCCGATGGGCACGTTCGGAGTCGTCCGGCGATTCGTGTGGACCGTGCAGCAGGTATGCCTCCAGGCCGGAGGCCAACAGTCGGGCCTCGAGTCGAGAGGCAAGATCGGCCATGAGGTCGCGCTCGCACAGCTGCCCGACGGTGACCCCCGGATCTCCCCCACCATGCCCGGGGTCGATCGCGACCACGACCCCGAGCAGGGACGGCCCCTGCTGAAGCAGGCGTACCGACTCCCGCAGCACATCCGGACGGCCGCCGACGACGGTCCGTTCCAGCTTCTTCAGCTCCCGCAGGGTCAGCGGCCCGCAACGGCCATCCGGTTCCAAGCCTCGGTTGTGCTGGAAGTCCTTGAGTGCCGCCTCTGTCTGCGAGCTGAAGATCCCGTCCGCTCGTCCCACGTCGAACCCCATGTTCGACAGCCGCTCCTGGAGTGCTGCCACATCGTCTCCGATGAACGGATGGTTGATGCTGTGGTACAGCAGGCGGTCGCCGAGCTTGCGACGGGCCTCGTCGAGCGCGCGGAAGGTGTCCGGGCCGATAATGCCGTCCGCGGACAGGCCTCGGCTCTGCTGAAACGCACGGACGGCATCGTCCAGTGCCTCGTCGAACAGGCTCCCGTCCGCCGCAGGGTCGGACCCCGACAGGTCGGACACGCGCCGGTCGGACATGTACGGATATGACACGTGCGGGTCGGTAGGATGAGGTAGGTCTGTGCTGGCTGGAACCAACAGCGGCCCGGTGACCGGGACCTCCGGCAGTGCGGGGGAACCATGATTGCGTAGCCTCGGGCCTCCCGAACCCGGCGCGGATGCGTCTGGCTGACGTGGCGCGGCCGGCAGAAACGACAGGGAGATCAATGCGGCGCGTACCTCGATGACGGATGGATCACGGTCGCCGAGACGCAGAAGCCTTGCCCCGCGGTTACCACTCGAACCTACTGACGGACGGGTCACGGGGACACAGGCTAACCCCGGATAGCGGCTTCGCCGCGATCCGGGGACCCCGAGCTCGTGGGCGGGCCGCTGTGCGGGGGCCTACCGATCCGGCTTCCCCGTGCCACGCCGAAGGCGTTGCACGGGGACCCCTGCCTCGTGGGCGGGCCACCATCACCCGCCACACAGGCCGTACTCAGATGTATGCGGAAAGATCCCGCAGAAGGGCTGCTTTCGGCTTCGCGCCGACGATGCTCTTATCCACCTCGCCGTTCACGAAAACGGCCATAGTGGGTATTGACATGATCTGATACTGCCGAGCGACCTGCGGGTTCTCGTCGATGTTGAGCTTGACTACGCGCAGCTTGTCGCTGTGCTCGGCCGCGATCTCCTCGAGAACCGGGGCGATCATCTTGCACGGCCCGCACCACTCCGCCCAGAAGTCGACGAGGACGGGCACGCTACTTCCCAGGACCTCGTCGGCGAATGTGCTGTCGGTGACGGGCTTGGTAACCCCAGCCATGATGATCTCCTTCCTATCGTTGCTACGGGGACGGTGTCGTGTCAGAACGACTCCGCGGACACAGTGCCCTGACGAACCTGGTGGATTCGGATCCAGGGGAACTTAGAGCGACCGGCAATAGGGGACGCGGCGTCGCGGGGCTGGGGCACGCACCTCGCCTCGTTGTCGTCGGTCGACACCCAACACCAGGGTGCCTCCCTCCTCCGCCTCGCGATCTACGTGCCCCAGCCCCGCTCCTTGATCCACCCCCCTATTGCCGGGCGCTCTTAGGGCATCCGGAATCCGTGACTGTCGCCGGCGCTCACTGCGTGACCGTCTCGGCGGGTGCCCGTGGTACCTGTTCGCCTTCGCCTTCGCGTGCGGCCAGCCAACGCTCCGCATCCAGCGCTGCTGCGCACCCGGTGCCCGCCGCCGTGACGGCCTGCCGGTAGATGTGGTCGACGACGTCACCGCAGGCGAAGACGCCTGAAAGGTTGGTAGTGGTCAAGGGATGGTCCACCACGATGTACCCGGCCTCGTCGAGCTTGAGCTGCCCACGAACAAGCTCCGACCGAGGCTCGTGGCCGATGGCGACGAACAGGCCGGTCGCGGGGATATCGTCCGTCTCGCCAGTCACGGTGTCGCGCACTGTGACGCCGGTGACCGTGTCGTCGCCGAGGATGGCCTCGACCACGGCGTTCCACCGAAAACGGATCTTCGGGTTGGCTAGCGCGCGTTCCTGCATGATCGCACTTGCCCGCAGTCGGTCTCGCCGGTGGATGATCGTCACGGACCGGCCGAAACGGGTCAGGAACGTTGCCTCTTCCAAGGCCGAGTCACCGCCACCGACGACGATGATGTCCTGGTCCCTGAAGAAGAACCCATCACAGGTCGCGCATGCCGACACGCCGTGGCCGAGGAGGCGGGCCTCGTCCGCGAGGCCCAGCATGCGGTAGGAGGAGCCGGTGGCGATGATCACAGTGCGGGCGAGGTATGTCTTGTCCGAGACGGTGATGATTTTCGGGTCGGCCCGCAGGTCGACCTCGGTGACGTCGTCGGCAATGAGTTCCGCGCCGAACCGTTCGGCCTGGCGCCGGATGCCCTCCATGAGTTCGGG
>NZ_CAUVXI010000059.1:5586-25211 GCF_963555845.1 Protofrankia sp. Cas8
CCCTGGATGCCCTCGGGAAAGCCCGGGAAGTTCTCCACCTCCGTCGTGGTCATCAGCGCGCCTCCGGCTGAGACGGCACCCTCGAAGACCAGCGGGCGCAGGTTCGCGCGCGCCGTGTATATCGCCGCGGTATAGCCGGCCGGGCCGGATCCGATGATCACGACGTCGCGCACATCCGGATCGTTCGATCCGAGCCCGCTGCTCTGCGCGGTCACATCTCCACCTGTCCTTTCGGGTCGCCGGCCGTTGCCGGTGAGGCCGTGCGCCTGCCACAACCGTCCCACTGCGCGCCCGATTCCCGGGGCACCGGTCACGGTCCGGCTAGATCTACTTGAGGTCGCCGGCGGCGCGTAAGAGCATCATCGCGCCGCCTTCGGCCGGGTTGGCCTGGGTGGGGCCGCCGGCGGCGCGTACGAGCATCATCGCGCCGCCTTCGGCCGGGGAAAGGTCATTATCGGGAAGCGGTTGTGCTGTACCACAGGGCCGCCGTCATGTTGGTGACGTTGCACCGCTCGTCGAGCACGGCCACCTGCAGTTGGTCGGTGTCATTCGGGCTGGACAGGACGACCAGCACGGCCGGCTGCCCGTTGAAGGTCACCAGATCGAGTGCGGCGATGGTCCCGCCCGTCTGCGCGGCCAGGGTGACGTAGCACAAGCGCAGGTCCGGTTGGGTCATCTCGGTGATGACAGACGCGACCGCGGCGGATGGATCGGTCGTGGCAGCGCCGTCTTCGTGCAGTGACACCCGGAGCGTTCCCGGTATCCGTCCGGTCACCAGATCGAGTGCGTGCTGGGGAATCTCGGCCATGGTCACCGGGCGCCCGGTATGCGCGAGGATGGCTGAGGCCGTGTCGGCGACCGCACCGGGTGCAATCTCGCCAGCGGAGCTGTCTCCCGCGGTAGAACGTGGCGCCCGCGCCGTCAGCGGTGCGGCCGCCCGCGCCGGCAGTGGTGCCGCCAGCCGGCTGCTGGCCTCACTGGCGGTGCTCTGAGCGGGATGGTGGGCCAGCGTTACCACGAAGCTGACCATGCCCACCACGACGATCAGGCAGGCCGCCGCTGTGAACCACGCCGGGATCCCCGGGGGCCGGGTCGGAACCCGGGTTGGAACCCGGGTTGGAACCCGCCCCGGCCGCCATGATCTCGACAGTGTCCGTTGGCCGGCGGCCGGGTTGCGGCCATCCCGGTGCTGCCCATCCCGGTGCTGGCCATTGCGGTGCTGACTATTGCGGTGCTGACCGTCCTGCTCCGAAATCAGGGCGGCGCGCAGCCTCTCGGCGACATCCTCGGGCATCGTCACCGACGCGAGCGCCGCGAGATCCCGACGCACCTGCCGCAGCGCGGTCACGGTTTCGCGGCACTGCGGGCAGGCCCCGACATGCAGGGCCACGCCGGATGGCGAATGGTCGCCCTCGGCATAGGCGTCGAGGCGCTCAACATCCGGATGTTGATCAGCTACCATCGCTGGTCACCTCCTCCGGCCGCGTCGGATGCATTGACGTGCCTGCTCTGACTGACGGAATCGAGCGCCGTAGGGTTCCCAGGACGCAGGTAGTCGAGCATTACAGCCAGCTTTGTGCGTCCTCGCGCGCACCGGCTTTTCACTGTGCCCACCGGCACGGCGAGCAGTGCGGCCGCATCCGCGACCGAATACCCCAGGACGTCGACCAGCACCACCGCCAGCCGTAGCGCTTCGGGCAGCCGGCTGAGTGCGGCGTCGACAGCGAGCCTGGTCTCACCCTCGGCCATGGCGTCGCGCGGTTCGGCCAGTTCGCCTTCGCCGTCTGTGGGCAGCCGAACCTGTGGTCGAGCCGCCCGGCGACGCAGCCGGTCCAGGCAGGCGTTGACCACGATGCGGTGCAGCCAGGTAGCCACCGACGCCTCACCCCGGAATGTCGCGGCACCGCGGTAGGCGCAGAGCATGGCCTCCTGGACGGTGTCAGCGGCGTCCTCGCGGTCGCGTAGCATGCCGACCGCCACCGTCCACATGCGGTTGCCGTGGGCCCGAACCAGCGCGGCGAACGCGTCCGGATCGCCGTCGAGATGCCGGCGGAGCAGGTCCCGGTCCTGTTCGGCCTGTTCTGGCGCAGGAGAGAGCGCAGTGTCGCCGACCGCACCTGCGGGCGCTTCACCCGCGGGCGCTTCGGACGTGGACGCTTCAGACGTGGACGCTTCACCCGCGGACGGTTCGGACGTGGACGCTTCGGACGTGGTCATCGGACGACGGCCCGGGGGCGGGGGACCGTGGCCCTACGAGTGGAAGGACACGTCGACGATCGAACCCTTGAAGCGCCCGTCTGAAGCCGTCGGCAGCTTGGTCAGCCACACGACCCAGTACTGGTGGGCGGCTGTCGCCGGGACCGACACGGTGGTGGCTGTGCCGGCTGGGGCAGCGGCCTCGGAGACGACAACCGGGTAGCCGTTTATGTCGTTGACCGCTGCATCACCGGCCCGTAGCTCAAACGAGGTTGGACCACCGCCAAATGTGATCGTCATGTCGCGGACGATGACGGGCTGGCCAAAGTCCAGCCGGAGACCTACCCCGCTCTTGGGCAGCCCGCCGAACTGCCTGCCGTCGGTGTTGTTATAGCCACTCGTCGTCCAGGACGTGGCTGGATTCCCATCGATCGCCTTCGGCGCATCGCTGTTGTTCTCGTCGCCGTCAGATCCCTGGGGGTCGAACGCCGCGACGGTGGGCTTGAGAACGACACCCACCGCCGTGGTCGCTGACGCGGTCGGTGTCGGCGCGGTCGTGATCTTCTTCTGCGGAGTGTGGTTCAGCATGGTCATCGCGACGACGACGAGGGTTACGGCGACCACAAGCGCAACCACGATCGCCAGGATGCGGCGTGGCGACCATGAGGTCCCCTTGGAGTACGGAGAGCCTTTGGCGCCGCGTCGCCGGGATGCGGCGCGCTGCTGTGTCGGCAACCGTTCCAGCCCGCCGTTGGGATAGCCGCTGTTGGCGGGATAGCCGGCGCTGACCGGGTAGGCGTCTCCCGCACTGCCGCCGCGCGAGCCACCACCCCTGGGGTAACCACCGTTCGGGTCGGGGTTCTGCCCGGCCGGACCCTGCCGTCCACCGTCCACCGGGTGCCCGGTGGCGGCGTACTCGGTGGACGGGGACCCTGAGGCCATGGCGCGGGTCATCGGCGGCTCGTCGTCGATGCGGACCCGCCCGAGGTCGAGGGTGCCCTCGGGCGGCGCGATCTCCTCGAGGGCCTCGGCGAGCTCCGCGGCGGATGCGATCGGCGGGCGGTGCGCCCGGTCGTCCCCGAGCGTGGCGAGGGTGAGCGCGTCGAGGTTTCGGGGTACGCCCGCCCGCACCTGGCGGGGTGAACACGCCCGTCCGTCGCTGGTCGGCGGCGCTGTGGGTAGCCCGCACTCGCGGTCCAGCGGCCACCGTCCGGTCAGCGCCGAATACAGCAGACCACCCATCGCCCGGACGTCGTCGGCGGCCAGGTTGGTGGAGTCGGCCCATGGTTCAACCTGGCTGTGCGCGCCTTTCTCCAGGGCGGCGACGACCGAGCCGGTACCGAGGTCGACCACCTTGACCATGCCGTGGTGCGAGATGATGACGTCGCTGGGCCGCAGGTCGCCGTGGTGGATGCCGCGCTCGTGGGCGGCGGCGAGCACCCGCGCGACGGCCAGCATCACGGTCGCGGCCTGGTCCGGCCGCAGCGGGCCCTCGGCGGACAACGCCTGCAGGGAGGTGCCCTCCACCCATTCACTCACCACGTAGGACACCGGACCGGCGCCGGTGGTGGTCGAGGTTGCGTCATAGGTCGATGCCGCGCCCGGGTGAACCAGCCGGCCGGAGGCGATGGCTGCGGACAACAGCATCTCGGCGGCGCGATCATGCGCCGCCGCCGCGGAGTCGTGCGCGTCCGGGCTGAAGCGCTGCACCACGCGGACGGCGACGGGGCGGGCGAGGATGCGGTCGTCGCCGCGCCACAGGGTGACCGGACCACGCGCGTACATGACTGACAGCAGTTGGTATCGGCCATCCAGCATGGTCTTCACCGGAAGTGTGTCAGGCCCCGGCGGCGGCATCGGGCCCGTCTCATCCGCAGACGGAGAGTGGGACCCAGGTGCCGCCATGGTGTCGGCCCGGCGGGTTGCGCTGCTCGTCACATCTTCATTGACGTCAGCCAGCGGCGGTCGGTTGTGCCCGTCGACCACTGTGCCTCCGTCATCACCGACGCGCCCGGCTGTCGTAGCCGGATGCAGCTTGTTCAGTGTACGAGCCCCGGGCCTGCCGATCGGTGATTGCACCGGTTGCGATTGGAATCAGTGCGCAGATCGGGAACCGAACCGGCTACGTACAGTCGTGACAAGCGCCGCCATCTCCGCCAGTCGCATCCGGATAATAGTCGTAAGATATATTATAGTGCCAACCGTGCAGGCGAGGAGCACGCTCACGCCGGAACCGACCCAGCCCGAACCAATGATCATACGCACTCCCGAGGCGACGGCTGCTGCCACCACCGCGCTCAGGCCGCCGGCGATGGTCACCTGAGTGAGCATGCGAGCGATCCGTCCGCCGTCGATGCCGCCGAGGCGAGCCTGCAACAGTGTTGACGAGGCTGCGACACCTACCAGGTAGGACGCGGCAAAGGCCAGTGCCAGCGCGACCGACCGCTGCGTGTCGGGCAGCAGTGAGCTCAGCGCGACCGCGCATATGATATTTGTAGCCACGACACCTATGTTGATCAGTGCGGGTGTGCGGCTGTCCTGGTGGGCGTAGAAGGCCCGCAGCTGCACCTGGAACAGCGAGAACGGCACCAGGGCGACGGCGAAGGCGGCAAGGGTGTCGCCGATCCGCAGGGCGCCGGCGTAGTTCACGGCGCCGTGGTCGAAGACCGTGACCGCGATCGGGCGACCCAGCGCCAGCAACGTGAGTGCTGCCGGCACGATCACGACGCCGGCCAGGCGCATCCCGGTCGAGAGATCCTGGCGGACGAGGTCGCGCCGGTTGTCGGCGGCGTGTGCGCTCATCCGCGGCAACAGCGCAGTGATCACCGATACGGCGATGATCGCGTAGGGTAGCTGGAAGATCTGATATCCGTACGTGTAGATGGTGTACGCCGTCGCGGAGCTGGACAGCCGCACGATGACCAGGTACCCGACCTGGCTGACCGCCACGTAGAGCAGCGTCCAGCCGGCCAGCCGCACCGCCTGGCGCAGCCCGGGGTGGGACAGGTCCAGCCGCGGCCGGTAGCGGAACCCGACCGCACGCAGCGACGGCAGCAGGGCGAATGTCATGACCACCACGCCGAGGGTCGTGCCGCCAGCCAGCACCGTGATCTGGGCATTGCTGATCCCGCCGACGGTGGGCGGCCTGGGGCCGGGCACGAAGATGAACGCCATGCAGGTGGCGATCACGATCAGGTTGTTGAGTACGGGCGCGAACATCGGTGCGGCGAACGACTGCCGCACATTGAGTATCGCCCCGATCGTGGCGCCCAGGCCATAGAAGATCACCTGTGGCAGGAACCAGCGCAGGAACGTGACGGCGAGGTCCCGCTCGGCGCCGCCGGCGGCCAGATAGGCGTTGATGATGAGCGGGGCGGCCACCATCGCGACCACCACCGCCCCACCGAGCGCCAGCACCACCAGGGTGAGCAGCGAGGATGCGAACGCCTCGCCCTGGTCGGGGTCGTCCTTGGCGGCCCGGACGAGTACCGGCACGATGACGCTGGACAGCACTCCGCCGAGCAGCAGGTCATAGAGGATGTTCGGGGTGGTGTTGGCGACGTTGTAGGCGTCCCCGGCCGCGCCCGTGCCGATGGCCGTCGCGATCGCCACCGTCCGCAGGAAACCCGATGCCCGGGACGCGACCGTGCCGATCGCCATCGTGCCGCTGGCTCGACCCAGGGTCATCGCCCCGCGGCCGGCGGACTTCGCCGGGCCGCCGGTCGCCGGGCCCCGTCCCGGCCGGACCTGGTGGGGCGCGCCCAGGTGTGTTTCCTGGCGCGGTGTGAGGTGCTGGGGCCGGGCTGGCGGCGCGACTGGTGGCGCACCGAAGGGTCCCGACGTCTGGGTGGTCGGCCCGCTGGGATCGAAGTCGGATCGTCTGCGATGTCGGGCGGGCGGCTTCCTGGTCCCGTCTCCGGGTCCGGCCGTCACCGCCGTGCTCCCTGGCCCCTGGTGGTTCCCTGGCCCCTGGTGGTTCCCTGGCCTCCGGTTCCCTGGCTCCCGGTTTCCCTGTGCCCGGCGGCTTTCTCGTTCCTGACGCCTTCCGGGCACCCGGCCCTCTCCGTGTTTCTGACCGCGTTGGTGGCGCGGACGAGCCGCTCCAGGCCGTCTCTGCGGTACTCACCGGCCCGGCGTGCGTCGGCCCGGTGCTCCTCGGCTCGTGGGTCGCGCGAAGCTGGCTCCGCGACCGTCCGGCGTGCGCATTCCAGCGTGTCCGGACTATCCGGAAGATCATGATTGTCCGGAAGATCCTGAATATCCGCACCTTGCGGCGGGAGCGGTTCGGCGGGAGGTTGCCGGCGCAGGGCCCGCAGCCGACGGACCAGCCGAATCGCCACGGCGAATACGAGAACGGCCAGTGAACCGCCGGTTATCGCCACGGCGATGACCCCGAAGACCGTCGACTTCACCAGGATCCGCAGTGGCGGACCGGCCGACAGCGGTCGGCCGGCGGGAGTGAGTATCTGGATGTCCACGGGGAACGTACCGGCACCTTCGGCATCGACGTCGACCTCGATCTGCTCCTTCTGCAGGGCGGGTACTATAAGTACCACTCTTGTCGCTGATCGTAGTCGCGAGTGGTCTGTGGACGCCAGGGAGAGGACCACGTTGACAGTAAACGTGGTGTTGTTCTCGAGGGTGACCGGAACCTTGCCGTGTTTGCTTGTCAGCGACACGCTCCGGGACGCGACCACCCGGATGCCCTCCCGCAGGGCGCGTACCGCCCCGGCGACACCCGAGCTCAGGGTGTCCGCGCCGTCCGTGCCCGCGGCGCCCATCCGCCAGGCGACCGACTCGGTTGCGGTGAGGGTGTTCTCCATCGCGTCAATGCCGGCGGCCGTGCAGTTGCGCAGTCCCGGTGACCCCGAGCCCTGTGGACACAGTACGGACTTGAGGGCCTGTACCTGATTGCGCAGATCCTCTGCGGCGATCATCCGGGTGCCGGGCAGCTCTGCCGCCCGGGCCCAGTCGGGGTATCCGAGGGGACCGCGTTCGCCGCTCGCGGCAGCCGAACCCGCCGCGGTACCCGCCGCCGGTGTCCCGATCAGTGGCACCGGCCGGGAGAACGGAGTCGACAGGCTGTCCAACACCTCCTGCGCCCAGTCGGCCGGCGGGTCCCAGTAGCGGGGCAACGCCAGCGTCTGTGCCCGGGCGAGACCCGGACGCTCGGCTGTGATCATGGCGAGTTCGGCGATGAGATCGTGGAAGGACTCTGCCTGGGTCGAGCGATCGGGCGGCGTCGTGGTCCCGGTCGTGGTCCCGGTCGCGAGCCTGGCCAGTTCCGTGTCGGCGGCCAGTGCCCGGGTGACACCACCGGACGTCGCGATGGTGGTGCTCGCCGCGGGGGTGTAGCCCTTGTCCGGGTCCTTCGGCGGCAGCAGGCGGGCGTCCGTGATCACGGTGGTGACACCCATCCGGCGCAGCAGGTCGAGCGTGGTCTGGTCGACCAATCCGCCGGCGGGGTAGGCGATCGTCGTGTCCGGTGTGCGACCGATGGCGTTGGCGATGACGGTCTGGCCGGTCAGCAGCGCCACCAGGATGCTGTGGAACTCCTGCGCCCGGGTCAGCGCCACGACGTCGACGTCGCCGTAGGGTAGGGCGAAGATCGTGCCGCCCGCGTCCGCGAACGCCTTCAGCTTTGCCAGGAAGGTCGCGGCATCCCGGCTCGGGCGTCGGGGGCTCGGACCGGACGGTGTGGCCACCTCGTACGGGCCGTCAGCGATGATTTTCAGGGTCTGCACGAGGACCGGGTCAACCGCGAGGGTGACGGTCGGTGCCTGCTCGCCCTGGGCCGCAACGACGGCGTTCAGCAACCGGTCAAGGCGGCCACCCGGTGCGACGAGGTCGGTCAGACCATCGTCGGTGAGCCGACCGTCCGCGCGCAGCCGTGGCACGTCCGCGAGCGGCAGCACAACCGAGACCGGCGTGGGCGCGGTGACGTCGACGGGTGCCCAGACCAGGAAGGTGTATGTCGTACCGACAATTCTGCGCTGGCCGGCTACCGTTCCGGTCGCGGTGATCCGCACCGGGTACACCTTCAGCGCCGCAGGCAGGTTCAGGCCGGCCGGGTTGGCGCTTGCGGTGAATGCCGCCGGCAGCGCGCCCGGCACCAGCGGGCTCGCAATCGGTTGGGAGGCAACCGCCGTCGGGTAGCTCAGCGCGGCCGCCGCGGCCGCGTTGGTACGTAGGTTCGCGAGGTCACCGCGGCTGGACATCGAACGGCCGAGGTCGACCCGTACCTCAAGGTTTGAGACCTGGACAGTCCCGGTGAGTTTCAGGCGGCCCGTCACCTTCAACGGCGACTGGGGCCTTCCGATCTGGGTGAACTCGTCGATGTCGATACGTACCGGTTGTTCGGAAGCGTTCGCGGGAGTGGTCGAAGCCACGAGTGACGATCTGTTCAGCCGTGGGCTCGAAAGGCCTGGCCGGGCTGGGGACAAACCTGTGGATACCCGGGTCGAAGCTGTGGATACTCCGGTGGATTCTGTGGACGCCGGGTCTGGCTGCGCGCGGACCGAGGTTGTTTCCAGCGTCAGCATGGCGAGTGACATCAGGATCAAAGTGATCATTCTGATGCTCCGGAACGTCAGAGAATCACCGCGGTGTGTCACGTGGTGTCCGTGAGAATGCCGGGCACCTGGCTCAGGAGCCTGCGTTCGTCGTCGTAGGCAAGTAGTTCGCGGACCTCCACCAGCGGGACCCAGGCGACTTCGCTGACCTCCACATCGGCGTCCGACAGCTCCCCGGCTGTCCGTAGCAGAAGATAGTGGTGAACGGTCTTGTGCACGCGTGCCCGTCCGGCCACGAACCAGAAGTCGATCGTGCCGAGCCGACCGAGTACCCGTCCGGTCACACCAGTCTCCTCCGCCACCTCCCGAACCGCTGCCTGTTCCGCGGTCTCGCCGCCTTCGACGTGCCCTTTCGGCAGCGACCACAACAGTCGGCCACGGCGGTCACGGCGCGCGATCAGCGCTGCGTTCGCCCTTTCTGAAGGGTCATCCAGGACGAGCCCGCCCGCCGAAGTTTCCTCTACCCGCCGAAGTCGCCGACGAGGGGATGTCGAGGACGGGGACATGAGCTGATCGTACGAGTCGTCCGCGTCACACCCGCTGTGCACGGTCACTGTCGGACATAGGCTCCGCCATCGCGCTGACGCCGGTCCTGCGGTGGTGGATCGCCGGCGATTGCGCGTCGACGGGTGGCCGGCCGGTGGAGGGCAGGGGCGGCCGATACGCTGAAAGAGTGTCGGTGATCTGCCTGGACAACCCACGTGACTCCGCGGAACGGGCTGTCAGTGCCCTTCTCAAGGTACCGGCTCCCGCCGACGACCTGGGGCGGCTCTTTGCCGGTGCCGGCCACAGCCTGTACCTCGTCGGTGGTTCGGTCCGGGACGCACTGCTTGGCCGCCTGAACGTCGACGCCGCGGCCGACGGCCTGGGTGTGGCCGATCTCGACTTCGCCACCGATGCCCGTCCAGAGCGTGTCCTTGAGATCACCCGTGGCTGGGCGGACGCCACCTGGGAGGCCGGGATCGCGTTCGGAACCGTCGGTCTGATCCGCCACGGGGTGCGGTTCGAGGTGACCACCTACCGCACTGAAGCGTATGACCGGACATCGCGGAATCCGACAGTTGCCTACGGTGACACGCTGGAAGGCGATCTCGTCCGTCGCGACTTCACCGTGAACGCGATGGCGGTGTCCGTGCCCGGCCACGAGTTCATCGACCTGTTCGGCGGCATGGCGGACCTCGCCCGCAAGGTGCTGCGGACCCCGGGTTCCCCCGAGGCGTCCCTGGACGACGACCCGCTGCGTATTCTGCGGGCTGCCCGGTTCGAAGCGCAGCTCGGGCTGATCCCGGTCGGCGAGCTGGTCGCGGCGATGCGCTCCAGGACACCCCGACTGACGATCGTCTCGGTCGAACGCATCCGGGATGAGCTGCGCAAGCTCATGGTCGGCGCCGACCCGGTGGCCGGGTTGGAACGGTTGGTGGACATCGGGGTCGCGGACATCGTCCTGCCGGAGCTGCCCGCACTGCGGATGGAGATCGACGAGCACCACCAGCACAAGGACGTCTACACCCACACCCTGACCGTGTTGCGCCAGGCGATCGCGCTGGAGGACCCGCTGCCCGACGGTGGCCCGGACGAGGTGCTGCGCTGGGCCGCCCTGCTGCATGACATCGGCAAGCCACGGACCCGCCGGCACGCACCCGGCGGCGGAGTCTCCTTTCACCACCACGAGGTGGTCGGACGCGACATGACCCGCAAACGGCTGGCGGAGCTGCGGTTCCCCAAGGACGTCGCGGACGCGGTCACCCTGTTGGTGTTCCTGCATCTGCGGTTCCATGGCTACGGTCGCGGCGAGTGGACCGACGCGGCGGTCCGGCGGTACGTCCACGATGCCGGGCCGGCGCTGTCCCGGCTGCACAAACTCGTCCGTTCGGACTGCACGACGCGCAACCGGCGCAAGGCCGAGATGCTGGCTGCGACCTACGACACGCTTGAGGAGCGGATCGCCCGGCTGTCCGAGCGCGAGGAGATCGCCGCGATCCGCCCGGAACTCTCCGGGGACGACATCATGGAGCTGTTGGGCCTCTCGCCCGGGCGGCTGGTCGGCCAGGCGCGGGCGCACATGCTCGATTTCCGTTTCGAGGCGGGTCTGGTAGGACGGGAAGCGGCCGAGACCGAACTCCTGCGCTGGGCACGGGAGAACGACGTCCCGCTTCCCGGCGACCTGCCTGACCTGCCTGACCTGCCTGACCAGGCAACCTAGCTCGACCCGCCCGCAGGCCCACCACATCGGGCGGTCCTTTTCGGTGGGCCGCCCGATGTGGTGGGCCTGCTTTCGAATCGCACTCACACCCTGCGTTCCAGCCGTTCACACGCGGCGCGGTCACGATCGACTTCGTTCCTCTGCCGAGTGGTTCGGGACGCGAGCCGCCGGCGGCGTGGAAGAACGAACGTCGCGCCGTTTCCGGCTCCGCTCGGAGGACGGAGAAGGAGGCATGTGGTGTCCGCACGACATCGACATCTCGGACGGCGGGCGCGGTTCGGCATCGCCGGCGTACTCGGCGTCATCGCGATGGCAGCCGTGATTATTCCCGTGGTGCGATCCGGGCCATCCGCGAGGAGTTCCGCGCCGCTGGCCGCGGTGAACGTGGCGAAGAGCGACAGTCGGCCGAATTTCGTGTTCATCCTTGCCGACGACCTGGACGCGACCACCTCGCCGTACTGGGAGGCCATGCCGCACACGGCCGCCCTCATCCGGGACAGTGGGCTGACGTTCACCAACAGCTTCGCTCCGACGCCCATCTGCTGCCCGGCTCGCGGCACGATCCTGACCGGAAAGTACGGCCACAACACCGGCGTGCTCACCAACTCCGGTGACGTCGGTGGTTGGGCCACGTTCGCGGCGAACGGTAACGAGGAGAAGACCTTCGCCAAATACCTGCATGACGCCGGGTACCGCACCGGTCTCGCCGGAAAGTACATGAACGGAATCGAGAACGAGCCGGAGCACATTCCGCCGGGCTGGTCGGAATGGTATGGCAGCGTCAACAACAATTTCTACACCGGATACAACTACACGCTGAACGAGAACGGCACGATGGTGCAGTACGGCGGTCCGGACAATCCGGCCAACTACTCGACCGACGTAGTCGCCGCCAAGTCCACGGACTTCATCCGCCGGGCCGCCACTGACGGCACGCCGTTCTTCTGGTACGCGGCGTCCACCGCGCCGCACCTGCCCCTGCCACCGGCGCCCCGGGACGCCAACAACCCGTTTGCCAGCGCCACCGCTCCGCACAGCCCGAACTTCCTCGAGCCCGATGTCTCGGACAAGCCGTGGTGGCTCTCGTCCAGCGCGACCGAGCGGTCCGCTCTGGTGCTGGCCACCAACAACTGGGACTACCAGAACCGGATGGGGTCGCTGTACGCCCTCGACGACATGGTGGCGAACATTGTGACTACCTTGCGTGACACCGGAAAGCTGGACAACACCTATCTCGTCTTCACCTCGGACAACGGCTACAACCTCGGTTCGCACCGTCTCGTCCAGAAGATGGCCCCGTACGAGGAGTCGTTGCGGGTGCCGTTGGTTGTCGCCGGACCCGGCATCAAGGCGGGTACGGACAGTCACATGGTCGCGCAGATCGACCTGGCGCCGACCTTCCTGGAGCTGGCCGGGGTGAGCGTTCCAGCCGACGTCGACGGGCAGTCGCTCGCCGGCATGCTGCACGGCCAGCAACCGCCGTCGTGGCGCAGTGACCTGTTGGGGCAGTATGCGGGCCCCGGCGAGGACGGCCAGGACGGGATCGCCGCCGAGCAGGTGACCAACGCGACCGCTCACTATCTGGACCTGCCACCGTGGACAGGTCTGCGGACCGAGCGTTACCTCTACGTCCGCTGGTATGACGTCGACCGGGCGCCCAAGGTCCACCAGTACGAGCTTTACGACCTGGCGGCCGACCCGTACGAACTCACGAACCTGCTCGCCACCCCGACAGGTATGGCACAGAACGCGGCTCTGGTCGCCCAGCTCGACGCGCGGCTGAACCAGCTAGCCACCTGCGCCGGAGCGTCCTGCCGGACCTGACCGGACCTGACCGGACCGACCGGACCGACCGGACCGAACTGACCGGACTGACCGGACTGACCGGAGGTGGCCGGACCGCGTCACCGACCCCGGACACAGCACCCCGAACACAGCACCCCGGACACAGCACCGCCCCGCGGAACTCAGGCCGCGGGGCGGTGTCGGTTGGGCGGGCATTGCCTGTGGAAAACTCGCTCTTCTTGTGGACAATTTGCTTGCAAGCAGTTCATCTGCGCTATCCTGATCGCATGGCTACTCCAGAACCGGTCTGCTATGACCTCGAGGTCGTCGTTGACGACCACCTCGTCTCCGAGCTGGAGCGTCACGGCGTCCCGCGAGGCCGCCGCGCACGTCTCCACCTCGAGCTCGTCCCTGCCGTAACCGGGATGGACGCCGGCCCCGCCTCCGACGGGTCCGGTTGGCCGCCGCCATGGTTCGCCAGCTTCGACGGCGATCCGGACCTTGGCGAGCGGGCCAGTGAGATCGTCAATGCGACTGTGGGGTCACATTGATCGTTGATGCAGGGCCGATCGTGGCGGCTGCCAACCGCAAGGATCGCCATCATGCTGCGAGCCTGGATCTCCTCAGTCCGGAGAAGGGGCCGTTCATCGTTCCACCGCCGGTTGTCGCAGAGGTTTGTCACCTTCTCCAGAGGGACGCGGGCCCTCGTGTCGAAGCACAGTTCCTGCGGTCGTTTGTCACCGGTCATTTCGCTGTCGCCGAACTGAAAATTGCGGATCTTGATCGTATGGCGGATCTCGTTGATCGGTATGCGGACTTCCCTCTCGGTGGGGTGGACGCGTCGGTCATCGCGCTCGCTGAGCGGTTGGGCGTCACGGAGATCGCCACGCTGGACCGCCGTCACTTCGGCGTCGTCCGGCCGAAGCACGTTGAAGCCTTCACCCTCCTGCCGAACTGACCTGCCGAACTGACGTTCACGGTGACGTTGCGTCACATCCGAGGGTCGGGCGGTGCCAGCGGGGGCACGGCTCGGACGCATGACCGGCTGGGTCCGTAGGCTCATGCTGTGGCGCGGGCCGGAGATCTGCGACAACTGTTCGAGCTGACCGGATTCCGGCGGCTTTTCAGCTCCCGACTGACCTCGCAGGCGGCGGACGGGGTCTTCCAGGCGAGTTTGGTCAGCTATGTGCTGTTCTCGCCGGAGCGGGCGACCTCCGCCGCGGCGCTGGCGACATCGCTGGCGATCGTGGTGCTGCCGTTCAGTGTCATCGGACCGTTCGCCGGGATCCTGCTCGACCGGGTGTCGCGGCAGCGGGTGCTGGTGGTCAGCGCGCTGGCCCGGGCCGTACTGCTCGCCATCCTCGTCGTACTGATCGCCGCCGGCCATACCGGTGCCGACTTCTATGCGGCCGCATTGGCGGTGGTGAGCGTCAACCGGTTTGTGCTCGCCGCGCTGTCCGCGGGCCTGCCGGTGGTCGTCCCTGCGGGGCGGCTCGTCACGGCGAACGCCGTATCGACGACCGCCGGCACGCTTGCGACCCTCATCGGCGCCGGTATCGGCAGTGGTCTGCGGGGGCTGATCGGCGGGGACGACGCGGGTGTCGCCTTTGTGGCTGCGCTCTCCGGCGTCGTCTACCTGCTTGCCGCGGGGACCGCCGCCCGAGCGGGCCGGGGCGAGTTCGGCCCCGTGCACGCCACGCCCGGGCAGGGCGTTCTCGGCGAGGTCGGGCAGGTGGTCCTGGAACTGGCGGACGGAGCGGGTCACCTGTGGCGGCGGGCGCCGGCCCGGTACGCCCTGGCCGCCTTGACCGGCTCTCGGGCGTCATATGGTCTTACATCGGTTATGGCGATCCTGCTCTACCGTAACTACTTCACGGGCGCCCTCGGAGGTCTGGCGGGCCTTGCCCTGCTGGTGGGCGCCGGCGGGTTGGGAACGGTCACGGCCGCCTTCGTGACGCCGCGGGTGACCCGCCGGGTCAGCAAGCAGATGTGGATCATCTTCGTGCTGCTCGGCGCCGGGATCATCGAGATCTCCCTGTGTCTGCCGTTCAGCTCGGCGTTGTTGATCGTCGCGTCGGTGCCGATCGGGTTCGCCGCCCAGGCCAGCAAGATCTGTGTCGACACGATCGTGCAGGAACAGATCGACGACGCCTACCGGGGGCGCGCCTTCGCCCTCTACGATCTGCTGTTCAACGTCGCCTACGTGGCCGCTGCCGCGCTCGCGGCGATCACCCTGCCGGCCACCGGCAGGTCGGCGGTTATGGTGCTGGTCGCCGGAGCCGGGTACATCGTGTGCGCGCTGCTGTACCTGAGCAGGCGGACGTCTGACCCGTCTGACCCGTCGGATCTGGACGGCTTCGGGGGAGTGGAGGTCCGCCGGTTGCCGACAGCCGCAGCGCAGCCGAGCCCGATGACAACGGTTCCCACCAGGACTGCGACCTGACGTCTGATGCCTGACGTCTGATGCCTGATGCCTGATGCAGCTGACCGCGGTCAGACGGTGAGCGACGACGAGAGTGGCCCGGCCGCCCCCTCCGGGTGGCCGGACCACTCTCGTACATCCCGGGTCGCCTTGCGCGGGACGCCTCGCCCGGGCGCTCTTACTCGCCGCGGATGAACGCCTCCAGCTTGTCACGTGCGACGTTGTCGCGGTACTGCTCCGGCGGCGACTTCATGAAGTAGGAGGATGCGGCGACCAGCGGCCCCCCGACACCCCGGTCAAGAGCGATCTTGGCGCAGCGAACCGCGTCGATGACCACACCGGCACTGTTCGGCGAGTCCCACACCTCAAGTTTGTACTCCAGGTTCAGCGGCACATCGCCGAACGCGCGTCCTTCGAGGCGGACATAGGCCCACTTGCGGTCGTCGAGCCAGGAGACGTAGTCGGACGGGCCGATGTGGATGTTGTCCCGGCCCATGTCGTGGGAGAGCTGAGACGTCACTGCCTGTGTCTTGGAAATCTTCTTGGACTCCAGTCTGTCCCGCTCGAGCATGTTCTTGAAGTCCATGTTGCCGCCGACGTTGAGCTGCATCGTGCGGTCCAGGACAACGCCCCTGTCTTCGAACAGCTTTGCCAGGACGCGGTGGGTGATTGTCGCGCCCACCTGCGACTTGATGTCGTCCCCGATGATCGGCAAGCCGGCCGCGCGGAACTTCTCCGCCCATTGCGCGCGGCCCGCGATGAAGACCGGCAGGCAGTTGACGAACCCGACGCCCGCGTCGATCGCGGCCTGGGCATAGAACTTCGCCGCGTTCTCGGAGCCGACCGGCAGGTAGCAGACAAGGACGTCGACTCGGGACTCACGCAGCGTGGCCACCACGTCCACGGGTTCCTCGTCGGATTCAGCGATCGTCTCGCGGTAATAGCGACCAAGGCCGTCCAGAGTGTGGCCGCGGGCGACGGTGACGCCCAGTGGCGGCACATCGGCAATCTTGATGGTGTTGTTCTCGCTGGCGACGATCGCCTCGGACAGATCGCGTCCGACCTTCTTGGCGTCGACGTCGAACGCCGCGACGAACTCCAGGTCCCGAACGTGGTACTGGCCAAGCTGGGTGTGCATCAGGCCCGGTACCTGCGCCGACGGCTCAGCGTCGCGATAGTACTCGATCCCCTGGACGAGGGATGCGGCGCAGTTGCCCACACCGACAATAGCGACACGTACCGAACCCATGACGGTCTGCTCCCTTTGGCTGTGTGTGAAGCGGTATTGGTTGTGGACGCTGGTGGGTGGGGCGGGGATGCGGGCCCTGCGGTGCCGCCGAACTACCCGGTGGGCGGGACTGCGTCGCCGTTGTCCTCCCGGCCCGGTGGCGTCGGCACGCTGGCCGGAAGGTGCGCGATCATGGATCCTCCTGCGCACCTGGAGACCCGGTTGATTGTGGAGCTGCGGGCAGGTCTGGTGGCAGCCCCGCGGACACGGCGGTCGGCGGTGGTTGCGTCCGTCCGGTCTCGGCCCGTTCGGTTTCAATCAGTTCAGTGAGCCAGCGGACCTCGCGCTCGACGGACTCGAGGCCGTGGCGCTGCAGCTCGAGGGTGTAGGAGTCGAACCGCTCGCGGGTCCTGGTCAGGGCGGACCGGACCTTCTCACGCCGTTCCTCCAACCGGCCGCGTCGACCTTCGAGGATGCGCAGTCGGACAGCCGCGTCGGTTTTGCCGAAGAAGGCGAACCGGACGCCGAACATCTCGTCCTCCCAGGAGGACGGCCCGCCCTCACCGAGTAGGGTGACGAGGCGTTCCTTGCCCTCGGCTGTGAGGGTGTAGACAACGCGGCTGCGGCCGCCGAGGCGACCCGCGGCACTGGAGTCGTCGGCGGTGACGTAGCTCTCGGCCGCGAGCTTGCGCAGGCATGGATAGAGGGACCCGTAGCTGAAACGGTGGAAGGTACCCAGCACGGTGTTCAGCCGCTTCCGCAGCTCGTAGCCGTGCATCGGACTCTCCGAGAGCAGCGCGAGGACGGCCAACTCCAGCATTGCCGCTCCCTCCACCGTAATCGACCTGGCGGTTGTCTGATCCAGCGAGTGCCTGAACCGATGGTTGTGATCTGGCTATTTTGATCTCGTCATGGTGATCTCGTCATGGTGATCTAGCGGTCAGACATATCGCTTCGATACATCGAGGATGCCACTTCGGGGAATCCAAGGCAACAACGGATGTCTGGTGTGGAACGGCGAGATGGTTGGATCGTGTCTCGGCCGGCCGTGGCACACCGTGTTCGGAGGGTTCTCCGGCACTCGGGGCGCATCTGTCCGGACCGTCTGCCGGGTCCCCGCATCCGGCGTACCGTCTTTGCCATGCGCCCACGGTCGGTTATCGACTACGCGCTCGCCCGGCGAGCGACACTCGCTGACCTGCATGCGGGCAGGGTGTCGACGACAGACGTCTGTGACGCTCACCCATATCTGCTCCGGGCAGCCAGATATCATGGCGAGGCGACCACCCGGCGCTGTCCGGTCTGTCGTAACGAACCTTTGATCAACGTGACGTACACCTACGGTGACGAGCTTGGCGTGAGCTCCGGGCGGGTCCGCCCCACCAGAGATCTGCCGGCGCTGGAACAGCGCTTCAGCGAGCTGAACGTCTATGTCGTGGAGGTCTGCACCTCCTGTGGCTGGAACCATCTGACCACGTCTTTTGTGATCGGGACCGGCCAGCCACGAGTCAGGCGGGGGAGCCGTCGGCGCACGGCAGACTAAGAGTGCCCGCACGCCCTTTGGCCGGGCTGGCTGTGTGGGGCCTCCGGGCGTGCGGAAAGGCCACGATCGCACGCCCTTTGGCCGGCTGAGGCCGGTTTTACCGGAGCCGGTGTGGGTGCGTCCAGGTGGGGCGGCGTAGCGTCTCCCGGCAGCCACCGACCATGCGGGGTCCGTACCCCCTGCCGCAACGGACGGGACTGTCAGTGAGGCCACCCTACGATCGGGACGTGCACCCGCGCGACGATGACAACGCACGTACGCACGTGCGCCGTTCGTCGGTCCGCCGGGACCATCCCCGTACCGCCGGTTCGGGCGCGCCCGATCGTGGTCCCGACGGCCGGGGTGGGGCGCGCGACAGCCGCTACGACACGACGGACCGCGCCGCGATGGAACGCATCGGCGTCCGCGAGCGCACCGGCGACTCCACCACCTACGTGCGCCGCCCTCGCCCGGATGACGTGCCCGCCGCGGCTGCGGGTGACGCCCTTGATCAGGTCGGCGACCCCCCGGCCCGGCGTGCGGGTCGCCGCGCGGCCGCGTCCACGGTCAGGAAGGGCCAGGGCAAGCACGGTCCGATGTTCTGGCGAAACCGTCCACGGTGGTTGCGCCGGCTGGTCCTGCTTGGGCTGTTGTCCAGCGTGCTGATGGTCGCAGCCCTGGTGGCGCTCGTCCTGGCCTTCACAAAGGTGCCGCTGCCGGCAACGGTGAACACCGCCGAACAGACGTCGGTCATCACCTACGCCGACGGCCGGACCGAAATCGCCAAGATCGGAACGGTCAACCGGACGAACGTCCCGCTCTCCCAGGTGTCGGTGGACGCCCAGCACGCGGTGCTGGCCGCCGAGAACAAGAACTTCTACAGCGAGCCCGGCATCTCCCCGAAGGGGATCGCCCGCGCGATCTGGGTGAACCTCAGTGGTGGCGAGATCGCCCAGGGCGGTTCCACCATCACCCAGCAGTACGCCAAGAACGCCTATCTGACCCAGGAACGGACCTTCTCCCGGAAGTTCAAAGAGATCGCCATGGCGATCAAGATCGATCAGCAGTACTCCAAGGATGATGTGCTGGAATTCTACCTGAACACGATCTACTTCGGCCGTGGATGCTACGGCATCGAGGCCGCGGCCAAGACCTACTTCGGCAAACCCGCCAAGGACCTCACGGCCGAGGAGGGCGCGGTCATCGGCGGGCTGATCCGCTCCCCGAACGCGCTCGACCCGCGGGCGACCCCGGCCGCCGCCGAGCGTCGCTGGCACGAAGTGATCGACACGATGGCCGCCAAGGGATGGTTGGACGCGGCCCGCGCCGGTCCCGACAAGAAGCCACCGGTGACCAAGGAATGGGACAAGTCCAACGGCCTGGCGGTGTCATCGCCACAGGCCGCCTATATTCGTGACCAGGTCAAGGCCGAGCTGATCGCCGCCGGTATCACCGAGCAGCAGATCAACCTCCAGGGTCTGCGCATTCAGACCAGCATTGATCAGGGTCGCCAGACGGCCGCCTACCTGGCCGTCACGAACGTGCTCCAGAAGCCGTCCACGGCCGTGCCCGATCTGCGAACCGGGCTGGTCGCGGTCGAACCGAGCACCGGGCGGGTCCTTGCCTGGTATGGCGGTTCGATCTACGGCAAGGGTGCGAACGGCCAGACCTTCTGGGAGGACAACGTCTCAGAGGCG
>NZ_CAUVXI010000059.1:25300-26271 GCF_963555845.1 Protofrankia sp. Cas8
AAGGTGCCGCCCGGGTCGACGTTCAAGCCGATCACGCTGGCGACCGCCCTGACGCACGGCGCGAGCCTGAACTCGACCTATGAGGCCCCGGACGTGCTGAAGATTCCCGGAAACTCCGCCGACGGCACTGGAACCTACGTCGTTCACAACGACGAGGAACACGGCAACTTCGGCTATCCCAACCTGGTCAAGGCAACCGCGGAGTCCATCAACACCGTGTTCGTGCCACTCGGTATCACCGCCGGGATCGACAACGTGATCTCCACCGCGCGCGCCCTCGGCGTGTCCAAGGACGTCGCGCTCACCGACGACGCCGGGGTTACGCTGGGCCGGGACGGCATCAGCGCAAAGAACATGGTCGCGGTCTACAGCACCTTCGCGAACGGGGGCAAGGCGACCACCCCACACCTCGTCGACCGGGTCGTCGACGGCAAGGGAAAGGTCATCTACGAGGGTCCGACGGGATCGACGACCGCACTGTCGGCGAGTGTGACCGCGGATGTGACCTACGCTCTGCAGTCGGTCATCAAGGACGGCACCGGCAAGGCCGCGCAGTTGGCCGACGGCCGTCCGGTGGCTGGCAAGACCGGTACCACCGACAAGTTCCGGACCGCATGGTTCTGCGGTTATGTGCCGCAGGTGGCGGCCTGCGTGAACATGTTCCGCGGGGACGGCGGGGTGAGCAAGGAGACCGCGCTGACCGGAATCCCCGGGGCCATGAGCGGTGTCTACGGCGGCGGTTATCCCGCCAAGATCTGGAAGGCCTTCATGGACGGCGCCCTGACCGGCGTGGCGCCGCAGCCCTTTGCCGCGCCGAAGTACGTCGGGACGGTCACGAACGCGTCACCGTCGCCGACCCCCGAGCCGAGCGTCCCGCCGCTGCCCGCGCCGATGCCGTCAGTGGTGCTGCCGATCCCCACGCAGTCGCGACCGACTCCGGAAAGCTCACCCACCGCCGGTACGACCACCCC
>NZ_CAUVXI010000060.1:0-16797 GCF_963555845.1 Protofrankia sp. Cas8
CGTCCAGCGTGACCGGTCCCACCCGCAGCTGTCCCCGGTATGCACCGTGGCCGTCCGGATTCACCCAGCCGAAGACCCGGTCCGCGGGCGACAGCTCGTCGCGGGTCGACGCCGGGCGGAGCGACGGGTGGAGAAGATCCTTGGGCGATGTGGAAAAGAGCTCCCGGGCGATCATCACCGGGTACAGGGCGTCGAGGTTCCCCCGCGAATCGAGGAGGGCGTAGCACAGGTCGCCGGGGCGGAGCTTCTCCGCTCCCTCCTCGTACAGGTGGCGACTCCACGCCGTCTTCCCCGGTTCCCGGCCGAGCCATTTCTGCGGCGGGGCGAACTTCTCTCTGCCACCGCGGGGTGGCTTCGGCGTTTCGCCGCGCCGGTCGGTACTCACGTTCGGCCGCTCCCAGACGTCGGCATGCCGGTGAGCATTGCGGTAGTCGTTGACGAGTGCCGTCCACGCCTTCTTCGCCGTGTCCGCCAGCTCCCGGGTGTGCGAATCGCCGAAGAAGAGCCGTTCATCGTGTTTGCGGCTGAAGTTGCGGTTGTTCACACAGACCCAGCCCGCCGCCTCCCGGGTGTCGGGCAGCGGCTCGTGCACGGTGAACCGCTCACGCCACACCGGGTCGGCGACCTTTGTCTCAGCCGGGAACGGCTCGCCGGCCCGAGCGATCGCCACCACCTGCCAGTAGCGGAAGTCGGCGGCGTGATCCTGCCGGTGCTTGTCCCAGCGGTAGTGCTGGATCAGCCGCAGCCGGACCCTGACCTCGTCCCGGTGCTCCGGCTCCGACTGGTCGCCGTAGAGCACAGGCCGCCGGGATGCTGACCCGTACCGCGGTAGCCAGGCCGCGTACATCACGGCCTGCGGCGACGGCCGCTGGCCGAGCGGCGCGGTACCGGTCAGCAGGTCGACCGTTTTGGCGTCCCGGCCGACGCGTGCCGGTACCAGGGCAAGGCTCGCGCTGGCCGGCGGGCGAAATCCCAGCGGTTCGTCATGGCCGGTGAAGACACCGAGTCGGGAGTTGGTCGCCGCCTCATAGGCTGCTCGCAACATCCCCTTGACCGCCGTCGCCGGGATGTGTGGTCTGCCGTCGCGCAGCAGCCCCGAGTACGTTGTGTGACCCCGGTCGTCCGTCTTCGCCTGCGCGGTGTCCAGCAGCAGCAGCGGTGTGACGGCCGTCAGCGTCACACCGATCCGCCCGCTCCAGCGGTCCTGTTCCCACACGTCGTGGCCAGCGGGTGGGGCGTCTCCGAGCGGTCCTGCACCGTCGCGTGCCAGCGCCGGCACGAAGGTGTACGGGTTCCGGAACAGGTCCACAGCGCTGACCGCCTGCCGGGCGGACCCCTGAGCGGACGGCGGGCCGGTCGGGCGGGTCCAGCCGGGACGCTGCCCGTCTGCATGCCGGTTCCCTTGCCTGCGCGGGGGAATGCTGTGCTGACCGACGCCCGCTTCATTCGATGCGCGGGTGGCAGGCTCTTGCGACGGGGTCCGCCGGCCGGTGTCGGAGGACGCGGCGGGCAGGGTCGATTGCGTGGAAGGGGGACGGCTCGGCAGCGGGGTGCCTGCCCGGCGGACACCCCTGACCTGGCCCTTCACCCATTCGTAGTCGACGCTGAGCCCGTCGAGATCGGCGGGGGCAAGCGCACCCAGGTCGTCGACCAGGGCCTTGCCCGGTTGCGGGATCTTGCGTCGGTTCGACCCGTCGACGACCACCAGCCGGCCGCCGTCGGCTCCCGAGGGCTGCCAGTGCAGACGTCCGCTGCGAGTGTGGGTGCCGCCGCCGGCGGCGGCGCTGCTGCTGTGATCAGAGCTGAGGGCCTCACTCATCGACCTGCCCCTCCTCGATGGCGATCAGCCGTTCGTCGAGCACATAGGAGTTGCCGTGCTCGGGTTCCACCGCGATGTATTCGCGTGCCCGCAGTCGCAGCCTGCGTCCTTGCGGGGGTACCGCCGGTACCAGCAGGGTGCCGATCCGTGCCGACGACAGCGAGACCCAGCCTGCCGGCTCGTCTCCGTCGACCACCTCACCCCACAGCAGGTAGTGCAGATCCGCCGTCTGCAGGTCCGTCCACAGGTTGTCGCCGGTCACCTGCTCGCCGAGCAGCACGCCCTGGCCGCTGTCGCCGCGCCGTACCCACCGCAGTTCCACTTCCCGGGTGAAGGCACGCGCCTCATAGACCCGGCCGAGGTCCACCTCACCCCCCGGCATACCGCCGTCTGGCGCCCTGCACCTACCGTCATCACCAACGGTGGCGACGGTGTAAGCTTCGGGTGACGAAAGCAGTGCGATGCCACCCGCCAGTTCCGCTACCTGGGTGAGCATTGGGGGCAGCGGTCCGCGCAGCAACCGCGACCCGAGTCGTTCTACTCCGCGTACTCCGCTCATGCCGCAGCCTGTTCCTTCCACAGTGCTTCCCACGCGTCCCGCAGTTGCCTGCCAGTCGGTGACACAAGGTAGTCACCAAGTTCCGATGCGCCGTCCGGCGTGTCGATGATCACGCTGGCGGTGATGTCACCGAAACCGCGGGTGGTGCCCTGGCCGATCGGCAGCCGACGGTCGCGCAGATCGCGTAACACGAGCATCAGCAACGCCAGGGACGGGTCCGCCTCATCGCCCAACCGCGCGATGTCGACGGTCAGCTCGATCGGTTCCCACTGGACGTTCCACGGCTCCAGAACGGTGAACAGCAACTTGTCGGCCGCGCCGCCGGTCCACCGGTCGATGGCGACGTGGTCCGCCTGATCGAACCCGTGCGCTGACAGCCACTGCCGGTAGCTCTGGCCGTCCTGCTCGGGTTTGCCGCTGTCCGCCAGCATCGCGCCGAGGTCGGCTTCCGTGGCGATCTTCCGCCAAACGTCGGCCGCCAGCGGCTGCGCCGAGCGACAGTCCGCGACGGCGACCGCGCCCACCCCGTAGGCGAACTGTCTGCCGGGTGCATCTACCGGCCCGCCCGGGATGGCGGATCGCTCATCCTGAGCGTCGGGAAGCTCTTCGATACCGTTGGCCGGGTCGATGGGAATTTCCAGGACCGAACGGTGGACGTCGGACTGCGTGGCCGGCGGCGCCCCGCCGAACAGCACCTTCGCCAGGTGCAGCTGATCGAGTTGCGCGCGGAACGCCGTCGTGTCGGCTATGGCGTCGCCGACGGGCCGCGGCGCCCGTCGATTCTCCAGCGTGCGCAGGATCCGCTCCGCGTGGCTGCGCAGCGCCCCTTTCACACTGGATCCGGGCAGTACCAGGCGTACCGTGTCGGCGCCGTCCGCACCCGTCAGCGGCAGTGTGTCGACGGCGACACCGTCGCGATCGGCGCGCACCATCACCGCAGCGTCCGGTGTCCAGTCGATGGTGACGGCCAGGCGGTGGCGCAGGTCAAGGTCGGGTTCGCCGCGCAGTTCGTCCAGGCCAGGTCTGCCCGGCTCGCCGCGCAGCAGCGCGATCAGGCCGGTGGCGTTGCCGAGGTCGTGTTCTTCGAGCTCGACGCCGGGTGCCAGCCGGATACGGCCGAGCCCACGGGTCGTGGCGGCGCCGAGGAGCACATCGCCACGGCCGAGGGCGTCCAGCAGCGCCGCGAGGCGGGCGCGGTCACGGAGCCAGTCGACGTCGGCCGGGTCGGACGCACCGGACTCGACGTCGAGTTCGAACCGGATGAACGCCCCGACGGGGATGACCGCCCGGGAGAACAGGATGCCGTAGGCGGCGGCACCGGTATACCGGTCGATCCCGACGGAGGTACGGGCGTCCAGCCGGGTCACCGGGAAGGGCGCTTCGCCGTTCGGTTCAGCGCAGATGAGGCCGTCGCGGACGAGCACCCGGCTCGCCCGGCCGTCGGTGTTGTCGGTGAATCCCCACAGCTCACCGAGGGCGTTCGCGTCGGTGCGGCGGCCCGTCATCCAGTGGCGGCACACTCCGGCGAGGCTCGTCCCGGGCACGTACAGCCGTGACATGCCGTCGAGCGCGACCGACAGGTCCACGTCCGGGTCGTGCCCGAGCCCGCCGACGTGCAGCGGCGAGCGCACCTCAAGCCAGCCGCGGACCCGCAGCCGGTGGCGCAAAGGTCGTCCGGCCATCACTTCGCCTCCCGGTTCCGGCGGTGCGCGGTCAGGCAGGTCAGGACCAACGTCTGCACCGCCTCCTGCCACAGCTCCGTCCGCAGGTTCGCGGCGATCGTCGCGGCGTGCGGCGTTTCATGGGTCTGGCCGCCGGCCGTCGGGCCCGCGGGGCCGACCCAGCCAAGGGCCTCCCACACCTGGCCAGGTCTGGTGAGGAGGGCCTTCAGCTGTCTGCCGACGCCATCTGGCCATGATCGCCGGCGGGACGGGTCGACGAGCCTGTCGACGAGCGATTCGGTGGCCGCGCGGTCAGCCAGCCGGGGCAGGATGTCGCGGAGCTGGGCGAGCTGCGACGGCGGGACCTTGTCGACGCCGTCGCCGAACACCCGGCGTAGGCCGTCGGGGTCGGATGCGACCTTGACGGCACGCCTCGCGATTTCTGCTCGCCAGGCCTCCGTGCGCAGCGCCGCGATGAGCGCGATGTCGTCGGCCGACAGGATGTCGGTGTTCGTGGGCTCGGTGTTCGTGGCACGGGTATCCGCCGCGCCCGCGCCGCCGACGGGAATTGTCGTACCCGGTGCGGCACCGGCCGCGGCCTCGCGGGGTTCCGTCCGTGCCGCCAGGGCCTTCTCGGCGGGCTCCTGTGTGTCGGCGAAGCGTGTGATGACCTCGGGTCCGTCCTCGACGCCCCCCGAGGGCCCCGGGACGGCGGCGATGCACAGCTGACCGAGCCCTTCGCCGCGCCGTTCCCCGAGGCCCCCGGTCTCCAGCTCGGCGACCAGCGTCGGATCCAGCCGCGGAGTGATACCGCCACTGCTGTCACCCGCCGTGATGTCGTAGGTCACAATGCTGCCGGCGGCCAGGCCGAGCAGAGTCGGACGCGGCCGACACCAGCGGGTGTGCCACGACTCGGTGCGTGTCACCGCGAACGTATGGCTCCGGCGACCGTCCGCCGAGCCGACGTGCTTCAGCGCCGTGGCGGGCAGGCGCAGCTCCCGGGTGAGCGCTTCTCGCAGCAACTCCGGATCGCTGGACGCGCGCAGCCGTTCGTCCAGCAGGATCATGTCGCTGACCAGCCAGACGACGATGCGGCGGGCGTCGACAAGCCGTGCCCGCGGCGCAGGCGGTGACACTGGCGTCGCGCTGACCGTTGCCCGGCCGTAGTCGTCCTTGCGGGAGCGTCCCAGCACCCATGAACCCGACAGGTCCTCGGCCCATCCGGCGGGCAGCAGGCCCGCACGTACCCGTATCTCAGCGACCAGCGGTCGCTTGGTCGCCAGCGCACGGTAGGTGTACACGCCGCCGCCCTCGTCGGTCGTCGGCCGTTGCATCGTGTCGTTCACGCTGTTGTGTGTGTGGACCGACAGTGTCGGTCTGACCTGCCGCAGCGGTCGGGTGGTGGCGACGTACCCGTCGATCTTGCGGGTCTCCAGCGTGCGCGCGTCGGTGTTGGCGCGGTTGATGATCCGACCCGGTTCGGTCTTCACCGCACCGAACGTGCGTGGCACGGGCAGTCCGCGTTCGCCTGCGACGTCCACGGTCGCGTCTGTCACCACCAGGTGGCCGGCGAGGAGCGCGGCCTGGCCTGCCGGTCCGAGGCGTCGCAGCGCGCCGGGCAGCAGGGTGGACCCGGGGATGTGGTCGCGGCCCATCACCTGGTTGCCGAGCTGACGCCCGCCGGCCAGCAGCGGGTCGTCCAAGGTGATCCTCAGTCGCGCAATCTCCCAGCCGGGCACCGGAGTCGGGTGCGGCCACGGGGTTGGCGTGGGTGTGGGTGTGGCTGCGGGGGGCGCGGCATCGACGGCTGGTGGCCGCGGGGGAGAGGCGGTTTCCAACCAGTCCCACCACGGTGTCGGATCGATGATCGACGGGAGTTCCAGTGTGCACCGTCCGTTACCGCGGCGGCGCTTTCCACCGATCTGTTCGACGAGCCTGCTGCCGGCAAGCAACAGCGCTGTGACGCAGCGCCGGGCGTTTTCGTCCAGCGGTGCCGCGGACGCCAGGCCGCCCGGCGAGGCGGTGCCGGTGAGCTCGAACGTGCCGTGCAGGACTGACCCGACCCGGGCCTGCTCGGAGAACCGCAACATCCCGGGCGTGGCGCGACCGGTGTCCCGGTCGACGCGCACACCCGGTTTGACGAAGGTGACGGCTTCACGGACGAACGGGTCGCCGGCCAGTGCTGCGCGCACGCCATCGCAGTAGCGGGCCGCCCGAATCGACACCGCCGCGGCCACCGGCGGCGCCGTGCTGGCGGGCGGGGAGGGCGCCTTCCCATCCGCTGCTCCGGCGGCATCCCGTCCCGTGCCTCGGGTCGTTGTCGGGCTACCGGAAAGAGCCGGCTGGCTACCGAAGGCGAACCTCACCCAGCCCTGCCATGGTCCGTCGCCGTCGCCGTCCAACGTGCGGGCCACGATTTCGCAGGCGTCACGCCACACGCCGGTGACGGTCTTAGCCGGCAGGTACGGCAGGCCGTCGAGGTCACGGTTGACCAGTTGGTCGACGTCGCCGGGGCGTCCGGTTCCCGTGCCCGGATGCCAATCGGAGGTCAACACGAGCCGGTAGGACAGGGGAGTACCGGTGGGAAGCGGTGCAGGACCCGACATCTGCGGCGGCTGCGTCGATATCGACGAGGAGACCGCCGGCTGTTCCTGCGCCGCGGCCGGTGCGGGAGGAGCGGTCTCGTGCGCGGTCACCGGCTTGCCGCCGTCTCGTCGCGGTCACCGATGAACTCCTCGGCGTCCATCGCATCGAGCAGACCGGTGATGTGGACACCGCCTTCCTCCCAGAACAGCGACCAGCGTTCACTGTTGGCGGCCAGCGCAGACAAGCCGCTGCGGCTGTAGCGGTTGCGCAGCAGTTGGAAGCGACCGTCGGCGGTGTCGCGGCCGAGGTACAGCCCGGCACGCAGGGTGTGGGTCTGGCTGCGTGGGAGAGCGCGTCCGCGGTCGCTGTCGCCGTCGGTGGGATCGACGGTCCCCCGCAGCGCGGTGACCCGGGCCAGCAGGTCCGACCACCGGCGACCGTCCGCCCATCCGGCATTGTCATTCCCGGTGATGATGTATGGCTGGGCAACGAGCCGGTCACCCCCGGGCAACGTTGTGCGTGCCCGCAGATCGTCCAGTGCGGTCGCGGCGCTGTCGTACAGGACGTGAAAGGACAGCGCGCTTGCGCCGGTAGCCTTGGCTTTCACGCACTTGGCCTCGTCCGTGAGCTCGTCGGCGAGCTGATACGCCGAGGAGAACGGGTAGTGTTGCTTGACGACGGCGACGCCGGCCGCCGCCGTGAGCTGTTTTTCCTTAGGGTGCAACAAAGCTGCTGTCCGGTTTTCGAATGCCTGCAGGAAGGCGGCCGTGAAGGGTAACGCCGCATTTCCGTCGCACACGACCGTGAGGTCGTCTCCGCCGAGAATGAGCGGCAGGACCGGGAAGAAGCTTCCGGATGCGCCCGGTCTCCTGACTTTTTTTATCCCTGGATAGAACCGGAGCTCGTCGAGCGCCGCACGGAACGCCTCATGTGCCGCGCAGTCGATGCGTTCGGAGTAGGCGGCGAGGAGGTCGACGTACCCACGGCAGCCTTGGACAGCCTGCCGGGTGGTGAGATTCCTGAGCACCGCACCGAGGCCGTTGACGTCGGCGTGGACGACCGCCACCCATTCGGCGTGGCGCTCCAGGTAGTCGGCTACCGCCTCGATCCCCTCCCGAGCCTCATCCTCATCAATATCGATGCGGGGCTCGGACCCGGTGTCCTCGTCGGCGACCGCCGCCGCTTTCTCCCAGGGGGCAGGGCGTCTACAGCCGTTGGGATCGGTCCATCCGACCGTCACCCTTGCCAGTCGGTCGTATCCGTCGTGCGCCGCCTCCAACTTGGCCGCGGACGGGTGCGACCGTGGCACCAGCCGAGCGTTCGCCGCGCCGGCGCGCCGGGGCGATCGGCTACCGGACGTCTCGTCGTACAGGTAGGCGGCGGGCAGGCCGCTGGAGGTGCACTGGTCGACGATGGGCAGCCGCGGAAATCGCGACTGCGGACCGGCCCTTCGTGTACGTACCTCAGGAAGCGTCGCATATGCAGTTGTGATGGCGTCCATCACCGGATCGGGGTCTTCGTCGTCCCACTGGAAGCGAATGACGACACCGCACACGTCGAGCCCCGATGCCACCTCGATGGCTTTCCGGGTCACCCGGGTGACCAGCTCCTGTGCCCGTTCGCGGTCTGTCAACAGGACCTTGACATCGCCGGAGGTGGCGGTGACCAGTTCGGCGGTGTGTGCCGGGACCCGTGACCGTCTCGTCCATCCGGTGACAAGGGCTTTCAGCGCTTCTTCCGTCCAGGCGGCGAGACTCGCGATGAGGTGGGACGCGCCGACGTTCTCCCGTCGCTTGTTGGTGTCGAAAATGAAGTTCTGGTTGCCAGACGTTTCAAGCAGCACGAGATAGCAGTCCACGCCTACATCCCCTCCCCCTCAGGCCTGACGCGGCACCGTGGACGGCACACTACGCGTCGGCGCAGGCCGGTCACCATGCCGCCCCACGCACTCCTGACGGACATCGGCGCGGTCACCATGCCGCATTGGCGTCCGATGGTTCGAATGTTGTGGATGGCTGGAGGTAGCTCGTCTCGGCGTGCGGCGCCGTCCTCGACCACGGCGACCGTGGCGAGAGTCAGGTCAGCAGGTCGGCGGGGCGGAAGGCGACGGGGAAGGGCTCGGCGAGTTCGCACGGTTCGTCGCCGCGGATGGTGGCGACGACGTCGTAGCAACCATTGCCGCCGAGCAGGTGGACGGTCACCGACGGGACCTTCGGATCGACGATCCAGTAGGAGCGGATACCGGCGTTCTGGTAGGCGACGCGCTTCTCCTCCGTGTCGTAGCGCCGGCCGTACCTGGACAGCACCTCGACGGCCAAGAGCGGCAGGCGCGTCTCCCTGTCGGGCAGGACGAGAACGTCGGGTTGAAACCTCTTCTTCAGCGACACGGGCACGTCGAACGGTGCGACCAGGGTCCGTTTCAGGCCCTGTTCGGCGGCGAGGAGGATGGCGCCGAGCCGGATCACGACTCGTTGGTGGTCGTAGCCGGGGGCCGGGCTCACGACGACGACGCCGTCGAGGAGTTCCCAGCGCCGCCAGTCGTCAGGCGCCTGGTCGAGGTGGTCGGTGGTGTAGCCGCCGGGGTCGACGGCATGGAGGTAGGCCAGACCTTCGTCGAAGTCGACCCGGCCGACCGGCAGCGGCCACTCGACGAGGCCGGTGATGTCCAGCGGCCGACCGAGCGGCCTGTCCTGCGGCTCCTGCGGCTCCTGCGCCACCGGGTCACGGTTCACCGCCACAGCTGTCATGGTGCCACTCCTCCTCGGATTCGGACGGCACATTTGCTGTGAAGCATACATCGATGAGTGACTGATTTACGACGATGAGCGAAGAATCGTCCGTCGGCTCGCAGCGGCCTCGGTGGCCGTGCGCTCGGATCACGGGATTCCCGGGCGCGTCATGCCTGGTCGATCGACCATAGTGGGGTGGGTGACACCGTGGCTCCGCTCGCGACCGCCACGGTGGGCAGTACGGGCAGCACGGGAACCGGGGAAAGCGCGGCATGTGTCGTGACAGCCGCGGAGCCAGCTGACCCGGCACGCGCGTCCGGGCGCCGGTGGTGGGCCCGGATACGGCCGGTGGACGCCATGTGCGTCGGCGGCCTGGTCGCCCAGACGGTATGGGCGTCGGCCAGCGTGCTGCTGATCCCACAGCTGATCGGCACCGACCCGGTCCTGCTCGAGCTCCTCGGTGCCACCTCGCCGGCCATGGTCGCCGCCGGCGCATTCGCCCGGGCCGGCAAGGCCGGTCTCGTCGCTGCCCTCACAGCGCCGACGCTCGGCTGGGTGCCGCTGGACGCGTTCGGCTGGTGGGCGGGCCGTCGGTACGGGCGCTCGGCGGTCGATCTCATCACCCGTGGGCATCCCAGGAGCGTCGAGTTCGCCGACCGTGTCGACCGGCTGACGGGGCGTTGGGGATTCGGTGCGTTGGTGCTCGCACCATGGTTGCCCGTCCCGAACCAGCTGATCTACGCGGCCACCGGATGGCACGGGATGTCGCTGCTCCGGTTCGTGATCGGCGATGCCATTGGCACGTTCCTGCGCACCGCGGCCGTCGTCGGTCTGGGCTACGCGCTCGGCGACGACGCGGTTGATCTCGCTACCGCCATCTCCCACGACACCGTGCTCAGCTTCGTCGCTCTGGGCGTCCTACTGATCGCCTGGACGGCCTTTCGTCATCGCCGGCGCCTTCGTGGCCTTGGTGCGCACTCGCGCTGGTGGCTGGCGGGAGGGGCACGGCGCGTCCGGATGCAGGCCCCCCCGACGGTCCGGGACCAGCCTCCGGATGGCTCCTGACGGGCGCCGTCAGGTGGGCAGATCAGCCGAGCCGGCCAGCAGAGTGATCATCTCCTGCGTCGGGATCTCCCGTTCGGTGCCGAAGGCGATACCCACGATCGCGCGAACCCGCCCCGCCGAATCGGTAACCGGCAGGGCGACCGCGGCGTTCGCGTTCACCTCCCGGGCACCGGGTCGTACATCGCCCGAGTCGTCGGTCTGCAGGTTACAGGTCTGTACAGCTTCTCCCCGGGCCAGCGCCAGGCCCGCCATACCTTTGCCGCGGGGAACGACCGCGGTAATCTTCTGAACCTGCGGCGGGATATTGTGAGCGGCGACCAGCACAAGATCGTCCCCGTTGCGGAAATGTACCGAACCGGCAATCCCACCGTGCGCGCGTAGGAAATCAACCAGCCATCCACCTATGTCCCTTCCCTCGCCGTCTGTGTTCGCGTCAGAATTCGCTGACATGCCCGCTCCCGCCGTATCGGTCACTGTGCTGTCCCGCCGTCTGCCGCCGCTGTCCCGCCGCTATTCCGTTACTGTGCCGTTACTGTGCCGTGCCGCGAAGTCGTGTTGGGTTCTGTCATTCCCGCCAGACGCAGTAGCAGGTCCTTCACCTCGGTGGCGCGGTAACGCTCCCGTGCGACGCTCGGGTCGGAGCACAGCAGTACCGGCCCGTTGCGCGGGTCGTCGGGCAGTCGGCCGTGACTTCCCCGGATCATGGACGGGACGAGCGGAATCACCGCCATGGTGTAGCGCAGGCCGACCGCCTTGCGGGCGAGCGCGAGGGCGATGCGCGCCTTGGCCCACGGGTCGGCGGGATTGAGGAACAGTTCGGCGGGATCGTAGCCGGGCTTGCGGTGGATCTCGACGCAGCGGGCGAAGTCAGGGGCACGGTCGTCGTCGAGCCAGTAGTAGTAGGTGAACCAGTGGTCGGGTTCGGCGATCGCCACCAGCTCGCCCGCGCGTTCGTGGTCGATACCGAACGTCGCCTGGGCGCCGCGGTCAAGAACGGCGTCCACCCCGGGCAGCATGGCAATCATGGCTTGCACGCGCGCCACGTCGGCGGGATCCGCCACGTAGACGTGGGCGACCTGGTGGTCGGCTACGGCGAACGCCTTCGACGTCCACGGGTCGAGGTACTCCATGCCGGCCTGGACGTATACGCGTAACAGACCCTCGCGGCGGAGCATCCGGTTGATGTCGATCGTCCCGTGCACATCGGTGATCCCGTATTCGCTGAGTGCGACGACGGTGGTGCCCGCGGCGCGGGCCTGTGTCAGCAGTGGCGCCAGCGCCGTGTCGACATTGCCGGCCGCGGTCCTGGCCTGGGCGGAGTCCGGCCCGTAGCGCTGCAGATCGTAGTCGAGGTGCGGGATGTAGACGAACGTGAGATCCGGCCGGCTGCGGTCCAGGATTCGCCCGGCTGCGTCAATGATCCACTGCGAGGAGGGTAGGCCCGCTCCCGGGCCCCAGTACTTGAACAGCGGAAAAGGACCAAAGTGATCGGTCAGTTCGTCGTGCAGTTCGGGGGGGACGGTGTAGCAGTCCGGTGATTTGCGGCCATCCATGTGATAGATGGGTCGGGGCGTGACAGTGATGTCGACGTCCGCGCCCATCGCGTACCACCAACAGATATTCGCGACCCGATAGTCGCCGTTCTGCCGGCGGGCGGCATGCCAGATTTTCTCGCCCGCGACCAGACCGTTGTGCTGGCGCCACAGCAGGACCTCGCCGAGATCCCGGAAGTACCAGCCGTTCCCAACCACGCCGTGGTCCCGTGGTGGCAATCCGGTGAGCATGGATGACTGCACCGAGCAGGTGACCGCGGGAAACACCGGGTCCAGCGTGGCCGTGAAACCCTCGGCGCCGAGCGCGCGCAGATGCGGCATGTGCGGAAGAAGCGCCGGGGTCAGCCCGACGACGTCGAGGACGAGCACGGCGGTGGGGGCCGTCGGGGACGCGCTCATGATGACACCTCCACCAGCCCGTGGCGGGCCAGCGCTCGCCGCGTCCAGTCCAGCTCGGCGGCGATCCCGGCGGCAAGGGACTTCTCATCGGTCGGGCGGTCCCGTTCGGGTAGGACCGTCCAGGTGTAGGTCTCCACCTCAACATGGTCGGTAACCGCATGTCGCCCACCGAACACGTTGGCGAGAACATCGTCCAGGACGTCCCGGGTGCTGCCAACCGGCCCTGCCGGCGTGGCGTGTAACGGGATGTGGAAGTGGACACGCCAGGGCCCGCGGGCGGGCAGTGCGCGCTGTCCGTAGAGCGCGTCGGGTAGATCGTCGCGGGCGTGCAGGCGGCGCTCGGACCCAACGTCGGACCCGCCGCCGAACCCGTTGTCCGGTCCGGGCTCGGCCAGTTCGCGAGTCTGGTGCAGGAACCGGGGCTCGACGAACCCCCCGAGGATGTCGCGGGCGCCCGGCGCGGCTGGATCAGGAGCATGCAACGCGCAGGACGCCTGGACCTTGACCACCGCCAGACCGGCCGCGGCGAGTCTGCCCAGGGCGGCCTGCGGATCCTCGAAGCCCACCGCGAGATGACAGGCGTCCAGGCAGATTCCAAGCCTGGACGTGTCGAAGGTGTCGATGCCGGCGAGGCGGCGCACGGCGTCATCGGTGCTCTCCACCACACAGCCGGGCTCCGGCTCGAATCCGACCCGAACTGTGCGCCCGGTCCGGTGCTCCAGGTCGGCGAGTTCGTCGGCGAGCGCGGCGAGCTGGCGGGCGGCGTCATCCCGGCGGCTGTCATTCCACCAGCTCCGCCAGCCCAGGGGAAGGGTGGAGATGCTCCCGCGGGCCGCGTCGTCGGGCATCAGCCCGGTGAGCAGGCGCGCCAGCACGGTGGTGTAGACGAGCCGGTCCGGCTGGGACCAGTCCGGTGTGTAGACGCCGTGCTTGACCACCGGAGCGTGGAAGTGCCGGTAGGGAAAGCCGTTGAGGGTCACGACCTCCAGACCGCGGGCGACCAGCTCGGCTCGCAGCCGGGCCAGGTCGGCGGGGTTGGTGTCCAGCGCCGTGGCGACATCGTGGGCGAGCCACAGCCCGAGCCCGAGCCGGTCGACGCCGAGCTGTTCGCGGATCGGCTCGGCGTATCTGACCAGTTGGTCCCGAACACCGGCAAGATCTTCGGCGGGATGGACGTTCGTGCAGTACGCCAGGTGGACGACGGTGCCGTCGCGGTGTCGAAAGCGCATGGTGACGGCCCCTCATCCACGCCGGGCGGACGTGACATCGCCGCACCGGGCTGACCCGTGGCACCGGCCTGACCTGCATGATCGTGCAATGGGCCGGGTCATCGGACACCGCGCAGCACCGAATTGCCGGCGAACAGGGCGTCCGCGGCAGGGGCGGGCGCGGCCGTGTCGGTGCTGTCGGTGCTGTCGGTGCCCACGGCGTCGAGGCCGTCGATTTCCAGGCGTCCGCTCTGGCCGTAGAACGTGACCGGGTTGCGCCACAGAAGAGTCTCGACGTCGTCGGCGTCGAATCCCGCGGCGAGCATCGCCTCGCCGGTGGCCCGGGTGCGCAACGGGTCACTGCGTCCCCAGTCGGCGGCCGAGTTCACCAGCATCCGTTCGGTTCCGTACTCGGTGAGGATGCGGACCATCCGGTCGGGGTCCATCTTGGTATCCGGGTAGATCGAGAAACCCATCCAGCAGCCGGTGCCGGCAACCAGACCGACCGTGACCTCATTGAGATGATCGAGTACGACCCGTTCCGGCGCGATGCCCGATGCATCGATGAGCTCAAGGCTTCGCGATGTTCCAGCTGCTTTGTCGCGGTGCGGGGTATGTACCAGCGCGGGTAGGTCGTGTTCGACAGCGAGCGTGAGCTGGGTGGCGAAGGCACGCTCCTCCTCGGAGGTCATCGAGTCGAATCCGATCTCCCCGACCGCGACCACCCGGTCCTTCACCAGGTACCGGGGAAGTAGATCAAGAACCGGCTTACAGCGGGGATCGTTGGCTTCCTTCGGGTTCAGCGCGATCGTGCAATGATGTGCGATTCCGAACTGGGCTGCTCGAAACGGCTCCCAGCCGAGCAGCCCGTCGAAGTAGTCGACAAAACTGCCGATGGACGTGCGGGGTTGCCCGAGCCAGAACGCCGGCTCCACCAGGGCACGGACTCCGGCCGCGTACATCGCCTCATAGTCGTCGGTGGTTCGACTCGTCATGTGGATGTGGGGGTCGAAAATACGCATGCGCTGCCTTCCGACGGACGACATCGATCAAAACGACATCGATCAGGGCGAGATCGGTCAGGGCGAGATCGGTCAGGGTTGAAAGCTCTCCACCACAGCCAGCACGTCGGGTGGCACATCCCGGCCGGCGGCGATGCGTTCGTGCGCGAACGCGACCAGCATCCGCACGAGTTCCTCGTCCGCCCGCCGGGTCAGGTCCGCGACCTCGCTCAGCCGGACACCGAGGAAGACACACTTGAGCACCCCCTGACGCCACGAGGCGTCGTCGAGGTGCCGGGCCGCGTACGGGCCGAGTGCCGCGGCCACCAGCGTGGCGTCGTTCGTGCGTAGGGCGTCCCGAACGATCGCGACGGTGTCCGGGCCGACGTCCAGCAGCGGCAGTGCCCGTAGCACTGCGCGGCGCTCCGCGGCGTCGCCGCGTTCGTACAACCTCGCGACTGTGCCGGCCAGTGCGTCGCCGGAGATTGGCAGCGCCGTGAGTAGCAGTACTCGGGCTGCCTCGTCGACGGTCCAGCCGTGCAGCCCCGGGCCGGTGGCCGGGCCGGTGGCCGGGCCGGTGGACGCGAGCAGCGGCCCGTGGCCGCAGTGCCGACGCACCGCCGGGAAGAGCTGGTCAATCGTGTCGGCGGAACCGCCGACGGCGCTGACCGCGTTGGTCAGCCACGCATGTCCGGCACCGGTGAGCCTGAGCGCGAGCGTCGAGGCAAGTCCGTCGACGGACAGCCCCCCGTCGCCGGTCGCTCGCTCGCCAGTTGCCCGCTCGCCAGTTGCTCTGTCGCCAGCTGTCATGTGATGTCACCTCCCAGGCTCACCGTGGATGGATCGTTTCCGGGAGGACTTGTCCCCGGCGCGCACGCCTGCCGCAGGAAGTCCAGGGAACGCCGGGCCACCAGCGGCGCGGCATGGCTGTGCCGGGGTAGCTCGACCGATACCAGCCCGCCGTATCCGATCCTGATCAGCGCATCCAGGACCGGGGGAAAATCGATCTCGCCTGAGCCGAACTCCAGGTGCTCGTGGACACCTCGGCGCATGTCCTCGATCTGCACGTTGACCAGCCGGTCCGCGGAGCTCAGGATGCACTCGGGCACAGACGCGGGCTCCAGGCAACGACAGTGGCCGATGTCGAGGGTGAGGCCGAAGGCAGCAGGCGCGCCGAGGGCGTTTCGCAGGCGCTCGTAGCCGGCGAGATCCTCGATCATCATTCCCGGTTCGGGTTCGAATCCGAGCTGGACCCCTGCCTGCTCGGCCGCCGCGACCACGCTGGCACAGCCGTCAACCAGCAGCTCCCAGGCGAGGGTGCGGGGGACCCCGGCCGGCACCGTTCCACTCCAGAACGACACCGCTTCGGCGCCGAGATCCGCTCCGACACCGACCGCCCGCCGCAGCAGGTCCAGTCGCCGTTCCCGGCCGTCGGGAGATGTGAGGGTGGGGCTGTGCTTGTGCCAGGGGTCGAGCAGGTACCGGGCGCCCGTTTCGATCACGACGGCGAGATCGGCCGCGGCGAGCCGGGCACCGACACGCCGTACCTGGCGGGCGAGGTCGGCGTCGAACGGGTCGAGATGCTGATGATCAAGCGTGAGTGCGATCCCGTCGTAGCCCATGCCGGCCAGCACGGCGATGACATCGTCGATGCGGTGGTCGGCAAAGCCGTTGGTGCCGTAGCCGAAGCGCAGCGGCCCATTCATGTCGGTGACACCCGTCTGGCCAGGGTCCGGGCTACCGGGAAGAGCAGGGCCAGCGCGCCGGCCGCCCGAAGCCTGCCGCTGCATGCCGTGATCGCAGCCTGGAGTGGAACCAGCCCGAGGATTCCCGCGCCGACCGCCTGCTGGACGTGGCGCGCGCCCGGGTCGCGTACGACAGCGGCCTGAGCCGCGCCGAAGGTCCCGGCGTAGGCACCCAGCAGGCCCATGCCGGCGATCTGGTGGCGCCGGGTACCCCGACGGCGGGTGACGGCCGCGGTTGCCACGATGACCAGCGTGGTCGCGCCCAGGGTGACCTTCGGTAGCACCTTGCCGCTGCCCTGTACCTCCCGTCGACTCAACTCGGTGACCACGTAGGTGTGGCCGGCGACGACGAGCGCTGCGGGGAGGCAACGGCGGCTTTGGTGTGGACCTGCGCCGAGCATGACGTCGAGGGCTCGGGCGGTGGCCATCGCGGCGGGACCGAGCGGGGTGGACTTGAGGGCAAGATCGTAGG
>NZ_CAUVXI010000060.1:17123-26123 GCF_963555845.1 Protofrankia sp. Cas8
CGGCCAGGGGAACCGCGACGATGAGCGCCGGGGGCCCACCGGCCAGGCCCGCGATACCGATCCCGGCTGCGGTCAGGCCGGTGGCCAGCGCGAAAGCGGTCCGCGGGGTCACGCGGCCCGATGGGATCGGCCGGTGTGGCCGTTCCACGGCGTCGACATCGCGGTCCGCCATGTCGTTCAGTGCCATTCCGCCCCAGTACAGGCAGATGGAGGCAGCGGCGAGACCCACGCTCGCCGGGTCCAACCGCCGGCCCACGATCGCCGCGCCGGCGATGGTATCCCCGGGGACGGTCAGTGCGGCGGGCGCTCGCACCAGCTCGACCAGGGCCGCCAGATGCGCAACCGCGGTCATCGGTGCGGTCCCAGTGACCGCGCCCAGGAGCGGAGTGCCTCGTACTGCATGACCAGCCGGTGCTCGTCGGTAGCAACCGGATCCTTGAAGAAGAACGCGAGTTGACCCTGGGGGCCGGCATGCCCCGTCTCGTGGGCCCGGCCGAGGAGACGGACGAGGTCCAACACCAGTGGTGCGGCCAGCGTCGAGTCACAGCCCTGCCAGGTGAACTGGAGCGTCATCCGGACACCGAGAAAACCTTCGAACAGGATGTGGTCCCAGGCGGTTTTCCATTCGCCGAGTTCCGGTACGTTGTCGATGTGGACGATTCCCTCGACCGGATGGCCGAGAACGGATTCGAGGACACGCGACTTCGATCTGGTCTTGCTGTGCGCTCGGGCCGGTTCGGCCAGCGTGGCGCCGTCCCCGCCGCCCAGCAGGTTCGTTCCGCTCCACGAACGCACCGGTAACGCGCGGTGGGCGAACATCGGTGCGAGCGCGGACCTGACCAGGGTTTCCCCGGTTTTGCCGTCGTTACCGGCGTAGGGGACGGCGCAGGCGCGGGAAAGCTCGTCGAGGGCTGGCAGCCCAGCGCCTGCGGACGGCGTGAAGTTGATGTATGAACAGCCCGCGGTGAATGCCGCATAAGCGTAGAGCGAACTCGTCGGAACGACCGATCCAGCCGACGACATCGCCTCCCGAAGACGGCTCAGGGATGCATGGGCTGCTGATTCCGGGGGCGTCGGCTCGGTGGACGCGACATTGACGACTACCACGCGTGCCAGCCGGTGTCGTTGTCGGAACGAAACCAGATCGGCCACCAGCCCCGCAGCCACCTCGGCCTGGGTCCGTCCGGACGGAAGGTCCGTGACACCAAGCTTGATCTCTTTGTCGGCCGCAACCAGCTCGTCCTTGACATGGTCGAGGAGATGCACGGGCACGACGCCGGCCAGCGCGAGCTGCTCGGCGCGTTTCACTAATGGGACGGTGCCGATGTCATGGCCGCCGAACACCAGGTCGTCAAAGCGCGCGAGCGCCGCTGGACGGAAGTCCGAAAGCTCGGTGACGCACCCGACCGGCGAGGTCAACCCGGCACGTATAGCAGCCATGCCAACCATGGTGGTGGTGGCGACGGAACCCCGTGCGCCGATCATCCACATACCGAGGCGGGCGTTTCCAGAAGCCATAACGATCATCCTTTGCGGGATCTCGTTGAATCGTTTTCCGGCGCTGGTAGATGGGTCTCGGTTGTATCGCGTGACATGAAGAACGACTCAGGTTGTCGGGTCGTCACATCGTCGGATTCACGGGCCGGGGCAGCCGGAATTCTTAATTGTATACAACGGCATCCGCGTGATCGCCAGATGTCATCCCTGGGTGCCATGGTGAATTGAGACGCGAAAGGCTTGCTTCGGGTCGACGTTCTTGGTCGGAAAAACGTAATAACCGCCGGTGTGCACTGAATATTAGATTAAAGCAGTCGTACCAAGTGTTAAATTTGGGTTAAATCTGGATATCAAACAAATAATACAAAGGTATTCATAAGGATACCGAACGTAACAATGCTGCGCGCGAGCCTGCTGGCCTGCTGGCCAGTAGCGAGTAGGCGGTCAGGTCAGGCTGGCGCGGAGCGCGCCAGCCTGACCGCGAGGAGTCGACGACCGTGCCGGTGTCGGGGTGTGCAGTCTCAGCGCCAGGCAGTCTCCGCGCCAGGCGGTCTCAGCGCCAGGCGGTCTCGGAGACGGGGGAGCGGCCGAGGAGCGGGCGCCACCACGACTCGTTGTCGCGGTACCAGGCCACGGTCTCCTTCATCCCGTCGGCGAAGCCGATCTCGGGTGCCCAGCCGAGCTCGGCCCGAAGCTTGGACGAGTCGAGCAGGTAACGCCGGTCGTGCGACGGCCGGTCTGGCACGATCGTCTTGAGCGACGCGGACAGGCCCAGTTCGCCGAGGATGGTGTCGGCGATGGTCTCGATGTCGGCCTCCACCCCGCTGCCGACGTGGTAGGTCTCGCCGACCCGGCCCCGTTGGAGAACCACGTCGATCGCGGCGCAGTGGTCGGCGACGTGCAGCCATTCCCGCCGGTTGCGCACGGAGGCGTACAGCGGCAGGTTTTCCCCCTGCAGCGCCCGGGTGACGAACAGCGGGATGACCTTCTCCGGGAACTGGTACGGCCCGTAGTTGTTCGAGCAGTTCGTGATGGTCACGGGCAGGTCGTAGGTCAGGCCGTACGCCCGCACCGCGTGGTCGCCGCCGGCCTTGGCCGCGTTGTACGGCGTACGGGGCAGGTAGGGGGAGTCCTCGGTGAAGGCGCCCGGGTCGTCGAGGGCCATGTCGCCGTAGACCTCACACGTCGAGATCTGGTGAAAGCGCGCCACCCCGACCGTGCGGGCGGCCTCCAGCAGCGTCTGCGTACCGATGACGTTGGTGGAGAAGAACTCACCCGGGCGAATGATCGCCAGGCTGTTGTGCGACTCGGCGGCGAAGTTGACCACGATGTCGACGTGGTGCTCACGCAGCAGCGATTCGACCAGCTCGCGGTCGCGGATGTCGCCGTGCACGAAGGTGATCGCGTCCAACACGTCGCTGAGGTTCTCCCGGCAGCCCGCGTAGGTCAGCGCGTCCAGCGCTACCAGGCGGTCGCCGGCGTGCCGCTCACGCCAGTAGCGGACGAAGTTCGATCCGATGAACCCGGCGGCTCCGGTCACCAGCAGCGTCGACATGGTGTGAACGTCCCCCTTGGAATGAAAGTCGAGATCGGCGGCCGCGGCAGCCGACTGGAGCGCACGGGGCACGCGCCACCTGGAATCCGGCGCAGCCCTGCGCCACCCTCTCATGACCCGGTGACGCCGATCACCGGGGCACACCGACGCGGGCGCGGGTATCCGTACTCTGTGAGTATGGGCTCGGTGGTGACGTTCGCAGCGTCCAGGTCCGTCGCCCTGAAAGTTCTCGGTGTTGACGTTCACGGCTTCGTGAGGGGCCGTGACGCGGGCCGTGTCGTCCTGCTGCCGCGTTTGCTGACGTCTTCCCGGAAGGCCACGTGCACCTATGATCATCGCGTCCGATCTGGAGCTGCGGGCCGGCGCCCGCACACTCATCGAGGCGGTGTCGTTCCGCATCCAGCCGGGTGACCGGATCGGGCTGGTCGGACGCAACGGCGCGGGCAAGACCACCCTGCTCAAGACGCTGGCTCGCGAGACGCTGCCGTTCGCCGGAAAGATCGACGTCCGTGGTGACCTCGGTTACCTCCCGCAGGATCCGCGGGCCGGTGACCCGGCCGACACCGCTCGTGATCGCGTGCTGTCCGCCCGCGGCCTCGACGTGCTCGTGCGGGAGATGGAGAAGCTCCAGCTGGAAATGGCGGAGCTGGTCGACGATGCCGCACGGGACGTGGCGATCCGCCGCTACGGTCGCCTGGAGGAGCGTTTCGGCACCCTCGGCGGGTACGCGGCCGAGGCCGAGGCAGCCCGGATCTGCTCCGCGCTGGGCCTTGCGGACAGAGTGCTCGGCCAGCAGCTTGAGACGCTGTCCGGTGGCCAGCGCCGCCGGGTCGAGCTGGCCCGCATCCTGTTCGCCGGCGCCGGTGACAGCGACGCGACCCTGCTGCTCGACGAGCCCACCAACCACCTCGACGCCGACTCGATCGCCTGGCTACGCGAGTTCCTGCGCTCCCACGACAGCGGGCTGGTTGTGGTCAGCCACGACGTCGACCTGCTCGACCGCTGCGTCAACAAGGTCTTCTACCTCGACGCCACCCGCGCGGCCCTCGACGTCTACAACGTCAACTGGAAGACCTACCTGGCCCAACGGGATCTCGACGAACGCCGCCGCCGCCGGGAGCGGGCCAACGCCGAGAAGAAGATCGACGCGTTGAAGGCCCAGGCCGACAAGATGCGCGCGAAGGCCACCAAGGCCCGTGCGGCCCACCAGATGGACCGCCGGGCCGACCGGCTCGCCGCGGGTCTCGCCGACGTACGGGTCGCCGACCGGGTCGCCAAGCTCCGGTTCCCCGATCCGGCGCCGTGCGGCCGGACCCCGCTGACCGCCACCGGCCTGTCGAAGTCCTACGGATCCCTGGAGGTCTTCGCCGGCGTCGACCTGGCCATCGACCGCGGCGCGCGGGTCGTGATTCTCGGCCTCAACGGTGCCGGCAAGACGACCATGTTGCGGATGCTCGCGGGCGTCGAGTCCCCGGACACCGGCGAGGTCCACCATGGTCACGGGCTGCGGCTGGGGTACTACGCCCAGGAGCACGAGACGCTGGACACCGACCAGTCGGTGTTGGACAACATGCGCGCCACCGCGCCGGGCACCTCCGATGTGGAGCTGCGCCGCATCCTGGGTGCCTTCCTGTTCAGCGGAGACACCGTCGCCCAGCCGGCGGGCACGCTCTCGGGCGGGGAGAAAACCAGGCTGGCACTGGCCGGGCTCGTGTGCAGCGCCGCGAACGTGTTGCTGCTGGACGAGCCCACCAACAACCTCGACCCGGCGTCGCGTGGCGAGGTCCTCGCGGCCCTCGCCACGTTTCGAGGGGCGGTGGTGCTTGTCACCCACGACCCGGGCGCGGTCGAGGCGCTGGCCCCGGACAAGGTGCTCATGCTGCCCGACGGCGTCGAGGACTCCTGGTCCGCGGACCTCGCCGAGTTGATCACTCTCGCCTGACCGGGTAACCGCAACCCGCTGCCGTCGGCCACACCAGTTGTAGCTGTCCAGGGGCGTCGAGCAGGAGCGAGCAGGGGCGTCGTAGCAGGAGCGAGCAGGGGCGTTGAGCAAGGATGGTCGTGTGAGCGCGGAAGGTGGCACGAAGGCGGTTCTGGCCGCGCTGGCGGCCAATCTGGGGATCGCGGTGGCGAAGTTCGTCGCGTTTGTCATCACTCAGTCGTCGTCGATGCTGGCCGAGTCCATCCACTCGGTCGCGGATTCGGGCAACCAGGTCCTGCTCCTGCTCGGTCAGCGGCGCGCCACCCGTCCGGCCGATGAGGAACACCCGTTCGGTTACGGGCGCTCGCGCTACATCGCCGGCTTCCTCGTCGCGATCGTGCTGTTCAGCATCGGTGGCCTGTTCTCGGTCCACGAGGGCGTGGCGAAGCTGCGCCACCCACACGAGCTCGACAGCGCTGCGGTGGCGATCGTCGTCCTGCTCGTGGCGACGGTCCTGGAGGGGTTCTCCCTGCGCACCGCGATCGCCGAAGCCCGCCCGCTCAAGGGTGACGCCTCATGGTGGGGGTTCGTCCACGCCGCCCGTGCCCCGGAACTGCCCGTGGTGCTTCTGGAGGACCTTGCCGCGCTGGTGGGCCTCGTGTTCGCCCTTGCCGGCGTGGGTCTCACGCTGGCAACCGGCGACCCGATCTGGGACGGGGCGGGCACGCTGGCGATCGGCATCCTGCTGCTGACCGTGGCAGTGGTCGTGGCGGTCGAGACCCAGGCGATGTTGGTAGGGGAGGCGGCCACTCCGGCGATGGTCGCCACCATCCGTAGCGCTCTCGCGGGGTCGCCGCATGTCACGCGGGTCATTCATCTGCGCACGCTGCACCTCGGCCCGGATGAACTCCTCGTGGCAGCCAAGATCAGTATGGATGTCGAGCTGACCCTGCCCGCTGTCGCGCGCGCGATCGACGGCGCCGAGGCGGCGCTGCGGGCGGCTGTGCCGATCGCGTGCAGGGTCTACCTGGAGCCGGACATCGTCCACCAACCGGCTGACCGGCTGACCGGCTGACCGGCTGACCAGGAGGCCGGCAGGCGCGTTGCCGGTGAGTCACAGGGTCCCGGGCAGGAAGGCCCGGGCGACAATCGCGCTGAGGGCCCCGACAGTGGTCAGGCCCAGCGGAAGTGTGCCCGCCTGGGTCATGTCGCCCGGGCCCTGCGGGCGTGGGCTCGGTGCCAGCGCGGGTACCAGCAGCCAGCAGTAGAACGGCAGCCAGGACCGCTCGGGATGGGCGCCGGTCAGACCGGTCACCATCCCGAAGCCGATCGCGGGGACGGCGCCGACCAGAAAGGGCCAGCCGGGTGTGAGCCGGACCCGCCGTGCTGCCCGAATGATCGTCGGTCCGCAGGCGGCCAGGACGACCGCGAGACCGGGGGGGACGCGGGCGACCCACGCCGGGACACCCGCGGTGCTACCGGGGATGTGCGTGGTGGCGTGGACGACCTGGTCGTGCGCGACCGCCAGCCCGTCCGGCCAGGAAAACCCCAGGAACGCGGCCACGGACAGCGGCAGCAGGACGCAGCCGCCGGTGATCACGTTGAGCAGTGGTCGCCGCCGGACGAAGTACGTGGCCACTACCGTGATTCCCAGCCACGGCACCGCGTAGCCGCAGAGCGTCGCCACGCCGATTCCCAGGCCGCATCCCGCTGCCCACCGCAGGTGTCTACCCGGTTCGGATCCGATCACCCCGAGCGTGACGAAGGCGGCGGCCAGGGTCGCGGTCACTGCGTCCGCCGCCGGTATCCACACCGCCCACGGTGCCAGCACCAGCACCGGCACAAAGCGGCGGGCGGCCCGGTCGTGGCACAACGACCGGACCGCGATCGCGGCGAGCGGGACGGTGGCCGCGCCCACGACCGTCAGCACGACTCCCAGCGCGCTCGGGGCCCTGATGCCCAGCCGTGTCAGCGCCCACAGCACCAGCACCAGCCCGGGGGGATGTGCCCGGGTGCCGCTGCCGGAAGCGGCCCCCTGGTGGGCCCCCTGGTGGGTGTAGCTCCGCAGGAAGCCCACCGGGTCGGCGTCCGCGGCGGCCACATCCGACAGGTAGCCCGGCCCGTTGCCCAGTGGTCCGGCAAGGCCGCTCAGGCCGTGCACGGAAGCCAACGCGAGCGTCCATGCCAACGACGCCACGTAGGCGGTGATGAGCAGCGTGCCCCACCGCAGCCGGATGTGAACGTCTCGCCATGCGGCGACGATGACCACGGCCAGGACTGCCGGGGCGAGAAGGGACGTCGGCGAAATGTGCGGGCGCCGGTCCGCCGTGAACGGTATGCCGGCGAGCAGCGTCGGCAGCGGTTCGGCTTCGCCTCCGCCGGCGCGCAGGAGCGCGGTCAGGCCCAGACAGGCAATCAGCGCCCCCATCCAGATTGCGATTTCGCCGAACTCGGTCGGGTCTGCGCCGGTGAACGGTAGTCGTGGCAGACGGCTGCGACATCCCCGCGGATCGGAGCTCCCCGATCGAACGGCGGGCCGCAAAGGCGCTCTCATGGCTGCATGCCCGCCGCGATGCCCACATGTGCACCGTAGCCAGGTCGACGGTGCCGGGTTCGGGTGGTGCACGATGTTCACCGGCGCGGATTCGGCGATGGTCGTCGCGACGCGCCGAAGTCACTGTCGGACCAGACAGGGGCGATTAGGGACACTGGCCTTCGCTGACGTTGGTGGATGTGCCGATTCTCCTGCTGCGGTGGGCGAAACAGCCATCGGTCCCGTGTCCGGGCGTTGGTGGTCCGGTGATGGGAAGAAGGGAAAAGCCGAGCGCAGTCGGGGGGTTGGTCGGGCGCGTGAAGAGGACAGTGTGATGGATCACATGCGCTTCGAGTGGCGCGTTCACCGCGACTGAGTGAAGATCGGTTCGCAGATCATCTATCACGGAGGGGGCCACATTGGCCGAGCTTAGGAAAGGAACCCGGATCACCGGCGCGGAGCGCGACAAGCTTGCATCAGAGCTTCGGAAGAAGTATGAGGCGGGTCAGAGCATCCGCCTCCTCGCTGAGTCGTCGGGTCGTTCGTACGGGTTCGTTCACCGGATCCTCTCGGAGTCCGGAACAACTCTGAGAGGCCGGGGCGGCGCAACCCGCGGCAGTAAGAAGAAGAGCGTCTGATCATGTTGCAACCGGCCGCCGCCGATCTGGCGGCGGCCGGTCTGACCCTGACGATCGAGGGTTCGCGGGCGACCGTCACCGTCGATCGTCAGGATCGCGGCGCCGCCTGCGCGCGCGCCGTGCCCGCCGTGGGAGTGCTGGCCGATATCGGGAGATGTCTGCCCGGAAGCATTCGGCTTGTGCTTCTTCGGATCATCGGTGGTTTGCCACCGTTTGATCATGTCCGGGTCGACCCGACCGCTGCCGGCGGCCGGGACCGACCCGGCATGGCCGGTGACTGCCCTGGCATGGCCGGTGACTGCCCTGCCAGCCCTGCCAGCCCTGGCTTCGTTGGCGACCGCCAGTGCGCGCTCGACTGGTTGTCCCGGCCCGACCTGTTCAGCATCGCTGTCGTCAGCGGGTGGGCGGTGGGCGCTCTGCGCCTGGCACTCGCCTGCGACCTGCGGGTCTTCTGTGCGGACGCGTACCTGGCCATGGACGGGATCCGGCACGGTCGCGTTCCGGCGCTCGGGGTATCGGACACGTTGGTCGATCTGGTCGGCTATGGCCGGGCGCTGGACCTCTGCGTGACCGGACGGGCGGTATCCGGCACGCAGGCGTACATGTTGGGACTCGCGGACCGGGTCGCGGCCCCCGTCGATCTGGCGGATGCGGTGGAGGATCTCGCCGCCGCGCTGCTTGCCCCGCCCCGGGGCCTGGCCGTCGAGGTCAAGGCCTTGCTGCTGCACAGCCGCGAGCGCTCCCGACCAGACCAGCGCCGTGCCGAACGCGATGCCCAGCTGCGTGCCGAACGCGATGCCCAGCTCCGCACGTCAGCTGAGGCAGTGCCGCCGGGATGACGGGCCGCCGGCGCGGG
>NZ_CAUVXI010000061.1:0-25563 GCF_963555845.1 Protofrankia sp. Cas8
ACCTCGTGCTGGTTGATCAGATCGGTATGAAGATCGATATAAAGATCGGCATAAAGCGCCAGTGCCAACGGTGAACCGCAAGCCTGACGAACGCCCGTCGCCACCAGGTCGCGATCCTCGATACCGCGTTTCTCCCGCAGGTAACGCCCAGCGGTCTCTTCGTCGAAGTTCGCCAGTTCGATCTTCTCAAGGTCTGCGAACCAGGCCGACACATCCAACCCGTCGACGGCAGGAGAACCGGTTGTCTCCAGCCCCGCCGCGAGCAGTTCAGGGTGTCGGCCGGCAATGATCAAACGTAATGCCGAACACTTGCGGTGTACGTCTGCGAACAGTCTGAGGAAATCACGTGTCTTCTCCTCATCAAAGTTCAGCAGCGCTTCAACGGTGTCGACGACGACAATAACCGGTTGATTTCGGATAACCGTCGGATTTCGGGATGACAGCTCGAGCTTGGCGATAAATTCGTCCGTGACCTTACGGCCGATATCCGCGGCAGCCTGGTCTTCTGACAAGATCCGTGCCGCTGTCGCGAGTCGCTCCGACGGTTGCGTCGGCCGAAGCAGACCGGCGAACAGCTCATAGTGTTCGATGAGCCACTCAAAGTTCGCGGTATCCGTGTGCAGCTGCAACTGAGCGGCGATCGGTAGCAGGATCAGCCACGGATGTCTTCCGAGAATGACCGGGTCGAGCACGCCCAGGTCGACCCGTGCACAGGGAATGTCAGTGGGCGGGCTGTCGCCGTCGGCGTCTTCGCCGGGATGTTCCGGAACGCAGCGCCGGGCAATGAGCCACTGCAAACCCATGGATTTACCGCTGCCGTCGGCTCCGAACAGGTACCAGCCGTGAACACCGCCGTCGTTTGACAGCAGACGCTCCACCTGCTCACGCCAGCCGTTAGGCGGCAGAAAATGGGCCGACCGCCGATGTTCCACGGACCAGTACTGCTGCCGACGCAAGTAGGCCGCCCGGCCGTCGTAGTAATCGCGAAGCCCAGTACGATCGACGCGAAAGTCGTCGCCCAGTACGCCGAGAGCATCCCGGAAACGCGCGAAGTCGCGTGCCCGGTCCGCGGCGGAAAACTCGGCGGTGAACAGTGTCCTAGCCTCCGCCGGATCGGCGATCATCATGTGGCGGAGGTACTCAAGCCGATTATTCCGCTTCTTCTGGTAATGAGCCAGTTTATCGGACAGATTCTGTAACTCAGTCGATTTGTCCCGCCCGGGCTCCGCTCGCCACCAACTCTCCAGGTAACGTTCACGTTCCTCGGCTTCCAGCCGGAAATGGTTTTTCCTGCCTGGCGCCTTCTCAACGAGTCCATGCCACTCAAGCACGTCAAGACCGGGGCTGTCGTCCAGGCCCGCCTCAGGCCGCAGGATTTCCTTCAGTGTTTTTTGATCGAAAATGTGTGCAACTGCGCAGAACTGAAGCAGGAGGGGCCATCTCGAGGGCAGCGGCTGCTGTCGGGTCAACCCGGCCCCACCGGGATCCAGGCGGCCAACCTCAGCGTACGGCGGGACCATGATTATGACCAGGCCCGCAGTTGGGAATCCGCCGCTGCCCACTTTCGGATGCGGCCGAACCCGTGAAACGACCTATCGAAATTTTCTGGCAGCATGTTGAGGTAGGTATCGAATTCATCTGGCCTGACGAAGGGCTGACCAAGACGTTCGAGATACTCGCGGAACAGCCGCTTAAACTGATCGCCGGGAGGTTTGAGGGGCCCTATTATCGCCCGCAGGCGCTCCTCAACCGGGGGCAGCTGCGCGCGCGAATCCGTGATATCCCACATGAGAACGAGCCTCAGTCGCCCCTCTCCGAGTAGTATCGGTAATAAAAAATTACGATAGAAAATCTCGAATTCAACACCGTCCATACCGTCATCACAATTTTCCTCGGAATCGAGAGATTTACGATTCCACACCTTGATGTGATCAAGAAATATCACCCGTGCGATGTCGCCGTCCCACCTTCGCGACACCTTGACGAGTTCCTTGAAGAACTCTTTTACGATACGCATGGCGTGCTTGTTGTCAACTTCTGCGGGGTACGGCGGGAGATGATTGCCGCTGAATTTACACTTCGGAATATGATCCGGGTTTTCCGGGTCCGTCATCGCTTCGAAAATTAGAGTAACTATATCCAGCGCCTTTTCAACCGAGACTTCGACCGGCACTCCGCGGTCATCCCGTGTTTGTCTTCCATCGGCGTCCAGCCGGCGCACCTGGTTATTGCAGTCGACATAGGTGACCCGGAGCCCGCGCAATCTCATGATCAACAATACCCACAGGGCGAGGGATGTCTTGCCAGACTTTTTATCTCCACTGATGACCGCGAAATTCCTCGGCTTCATAGCGGCATAGGGAGGGTCGATCGCCCACCATGCATCTCTACGTTCCGTGTCGCGGTCGACGAGGAGGGACTTCCCATCCATATCCGAGCCGAGAAACAACTGCAGGCGTTCGACCGCCTCGCTGTCGGCGGGGTCGACGTCCACATGTAAAAGATCTCCCCATGGACGGGCACTCAACAGCCGGGGCACGGCCCACACAGGACTGTCGACGCGTAACTTGTACCGGGCGACCGCCATCGCCTGGTCGATCGCGGGAGGATCGCTCTTGCCGAGGGCGTCATAGAAGCTGCGGGAAAATTCGACTGCATGGCTGGACTCGATCTCAGCCCGCATCGCGACCACGGCACCCGCCCCGGAGTAAAGAAACGCCTGCGCAAGATCCTTCATATCGTTGGTCGGGTCATTGCCCTCGGTGCCGCAGACGTTGAGGACGACGAGCCTCGGTTTCCACCTACTGAGAGTGCGGCGACGGACATCGTCCGCACATAGCTGCCAGTCCAACCCGGTTCTCGGCCTGAAGCTGAGCATCGAAGTGCCGTCCCGCCGAGGAATCCGATGTCCAATAAAATGCAGGACATGTGGATGCAATACGTCGATAGTGTCGGCCAGTTTCCTTTTTGACGGTCCGTACAGCACCTCAGTATGCACGCTCACCGACCGGGCGGCAAGACCCGTTGTGATGCTCGCGACTTCCTGATCCGCCAACAGTCCAGGCGTGTCCGGCTCACAGACGACGACCAGGACACGCAAGGGGCCTTTCTCCCTCTCGAATTTCCACTCACCGCGCTGCCGGTGCCACAGCGACCAGGGCATGTTGGGGTCCCGGAAGAAAAACCCGGAGAGACTCGCGTCCGCGGGCCCACAGCCGTACAACAGTTCCCAGGGCAGCGCACGCAGGTCGTCCGGATCGTCGTTCGGAGTGGGTAGAGCCAACAGCACTCGGCAGGGATGATCCGTTTGAAGCGCAAGCCACTGCCCGTGAAACTCCTGCCGGTTGATCAGGGCAAACAGGCCCTCGCCCACCCCCTGGAGGCTGTCGTCTCCAGCGTTGCTCAGCGGCGTATTCCTAGCTATCTGGTCCCGAACGGCCTGCACCTCCGCTGCCGAAAACGATCCCCCGCCCGCTAGCAATAGCCCGGGAGAGCCACTCTGGCCGACTTCACATGGCTCGTCGTAACGGTACAGATTGACGACGTAGCTTCCCGTATTCCCCGGGTCTGACTGAACGTCGAATACCACGGTCGGACCGGAGGGCACGCAGAGAGCCGGCGGCATGTGCGGCTGGTAGGTCGTCATGGCGTCAGGCGACGGATGGAGCCCCGGCACCGACATCCCCCGACCCAGGCTGCGCCTCGCCCGGGGGAACCACGTCGATGACGTGTTCGGGATGCTCACCCACGTAGTTGATCAGTGCGGGGGGAACGTCCGTCGGGAAGGCGCCAAGGCCACCCTGACTCATCCCGAAGTCTTCCACCACTCTACGGAGAAAGGTCCTCTTCAACCGCGTTACCTGGAACATCGGTGTGCAAGCCTCGACCGTCCAGGAGTCGTTGCGGGCGGTGGACCGGTCGAGGTCGAATTTCATGGCGAGATCGACGACTGTGAACGGCCCCGACCCGACGCCCGCTCGGGCGTTGAGCCGGACCGAGCCACCGGACTCGCTCGCGCCGGAGAGGAGAATCCCGCCAGACGCCGTCGTCACGGACGTGACCACGACCTTGTCGAGGTCCCAGCCGCCGGCCCACCACCGCCGCAGCAACGTTGTGGCGACCTCCGTCGCGTCCGCGACGTCGGCCTGGGTCACCCCATCGTAGGCCACCAGCATGGCGTCGCCCCGCCGGAACCGGATCTCCGCCTGCATGCGGGCATCCGCGACACCCGCTGCCGGCGCAAACGTGATTTCAACGCTTCCGTTCGAGTCATGCTCAAAACTCGGAATCGATGTTCCGGCGCGGACGGATAGTCCTGCGGTCATATCGCCGGCCCGCACTAACCTTCCCGACGTCGCCACAAAGATGTCGCCGACCGCGACGACCCTGGTCAGGGGCCAGTTCACCCACCAGTTCGGCCAGCGCTGCGCCATGATGTTCCGGTAGCTTCCCACAACGTCTGGCATGTTCCCCCCGGATGCCCGTTGATCGCGTAGAATGCCCGTCCGATGCGATCGGTTGACATCGTACCGAATCCGGATAATCAGCTGTCTAGCGGTAGTCGGTCTGAAACTGGACAACAACCGGTCGGGAGAAGGCAGGCGCCGGACCCGCGAACGTGCACGTGCACGTGCACGTGCCGAGCGTGCTGATGCGTCGGCCGGCGCAGGGTCGGTGCCGGGTCGGTACAGCAAGAACGATGGACGCAGGCGTCAACTGGCCGTGCGGCGAACGAAGATCGGGAGATGTTTGTCGTTGGGTACGCTTGGCGGCCAAAAAAGGGTACCCAACGACAAACAGCCGCCGATCTTGCCAGCGAACGGCGGAGGACGGCCCCTGATCGGCTTAGGACCACTACTCAGTGGACGTGGGGGTCGGCGGGGCAGTCCAGGGCGCTGGCCCCGGTCAGGCCGCTGACGGTCAGCCGGGCGGACAGGCGTACCGGGCCGGGCGTGTCGGTGCGGATGCCCGTCCAGCCGTCCGCCGTCTCGAACACGCACGCCTCATACCCGTCGTCATACCCGTCGTCCAGCTGCCAGTACGGCGTGAAGTGCACCAGGACGGTCGCGAGCCCCGGGGCGGAGAAGTTCACCGCCAGTGAGCTGACCCCGAGCTCAGTCAGGGTCGCCGGCCCCCGCACCAGCCCCGGCGCGTCGGTGACCAGCCAGACCTTCCAGTGCGGGTCCGACCAGGCGAGCTCGAGGTAGGGCTGGCCGGCCGCCAGCAGCTTCGCCTCCTCGACGGCGGAGGAGTCCAGCTCCACGTCCGGCAGCGCCACGAAACGGACGCCGCGTTCGAGTAGCCACCGATGGTAGGTGTCGGGGGCGAGCGTGCCGTCGTAGAACAGCGAGTTGTACGTCATGTCGAGCTGCCGTTCCCAGCCGCGGGCGAGCGGGACGTGCGGCGCCACCAGCGACGCCTCCCAGTGCGCACGGGTGAACGGGACCTCCACCCGGCCTGCGGCCACCGGGCCGTGGTCGAGGTAGTCGAGCAGACCGGTGTAGTAACCGGGCTGGCCCGAGGCGTCCCCGTAGGTGGCCAGCGCGCCGTGTACGGGGCCGATCTGCCAGCCGACCAGCGGTATCGCGACAACGAGCAGCACCCGTGGACGGCGGGCCAACAGCATCGCCGCGACCGGGCCCGCCAGCAGGGTCGCCGGCCGGGCGATGTTCCCGCCGATCTGCGTCGGGACGAAGAAGAAGACAGCGGCGGCACCCGCCCACAGCCCCAGGCCCCGGCGGATCGCCACGTCCTTCTTCGGGACGACGATCAGCCCGGCGGCGATCAGCACGAGCAGGGACAGAAACGTCAACGCTGGGAACGGCTGCACACCGTGTTCGGGGAACAGTAACGCGACGATGATGCCGCTCGCCGCGCCAACCAGCGGCAGCACTCGACGCCGGTCGAGCGTGCCGAGCAGGGCCAGGCCGATCAGCAGCACGAACCCGCCGGCGAGCGGCGAGGCCAGCGACGAGCCGATCGCACCGACCCAGGCCGCCTTCATCCGCCGCTCACGCACGCCGAGCAGCGCGAGCGCGCCGAACGCCATCCCGAGGGCGAACGGCATCCGCCCGACGACAAGATTCGCCACCGTCGCGACCGCGAACCAGACCAGCGCCAGGTCGTTGCCGTTGCCGTTGCCGTTGCCGTGGTCGTGGTCGTGGTCGTGGTCGTGGGTCCGGCCGCTGCCACGCAGCAGCCGGGTCACGATCATCGTGGACGCGACGCAGGCGAGGCAGCCCAGGGCCTGCACCCCGAACAGCGCCCCGAGCGGCGGGAAGAGCACGCTGTAGCCGGGTACGGTGTGCCCGCCGTACCACTGGTCGTCCCACAGAATCGCGCCGCCGTGCTTGAACAGCCACACTCGGTATTCCTGCGCGGGGGTGTCCGGGCCGGTGAGCCCAAGGAGCAACGACAGTCCACACAGGACGGCAGTGATCATCCACGGTCGGCGCCGGCACGCGGCGGCACCGGCGAGCGCACCGGCGACGATGGCCCGAACCGCTGTGGATGAGGAGCGCTGGTCGCCACATCTGCCGACGAAGGCCGCCACGTGCCGCAATGGGGGACAGAAGGCTGGGAAGGAGTGCACCGCCGGTGACTCGTGCTCAACCATCGGTATCCAGCCTGTCACGTTTCGTCCTACCACGGTTTCACGTGGCACAGTTTCACAACGGTCATCACGATGCCGGCCGCGATGCCGGCCGGGATGCCGGCCGGGATGCCGGTCGGGATGCCGGTCGGGATGCCGGTCGGGATGCGTGTCGGGATGCGTGTCACGCGATCGGCGCGCGCGCCGCCGGTGTTCGCGCCGCCGGTGTTCGCGCCGCAAGGTGCCGAGTGGACCCAACCGACACCTCCCAGTGTCCAACCTCCGGAAACCCGCGGACCGGAACTACCCGGCCAGCGCCGATCCGGACCGCCTGCGGCGGCATCGCTGGACGGCAACGAAGATCAATGATGTCATTCCGTAACCGTGTAGTCCTGTTTGATACACCCGGTGCCTGGCCGACGCTGGTAGGCGCCATCGCGGCGGTTACCGCCGTTCTCGCCGAAGCCCGGCTCGGACCACGCAACCCGGACACGCTCAATCCCTCGTCCTGGTGGGGGATCCTCCCATCCAGCCCACCGCCTGGCGCAACCCGAGGCTGGCTGGCCGCGATCGCCGCCATCGCCGTGATCACGCTGTGTCTGTGTTGGTGCGCCCTGATCCGCGCGACGCTCCGCGAAACCCTCACGCCATCCCGGGTGGCCGTCACCTCGCTCGCATGGACGCTGCCGTTCGCCCTTGGCCCACCGCTGTTCAGCCGGGACGTCTACGCCTATGCCGGCCAGGGCGAGCTCGCCCGCCACGGGCTCGATCCGGCGACACACGGCATCTCGGCGCTGCGCACGCTCGGCCCCCACCTGGACGCCTTCGTGGCCGCGGTTGATCCACGCTGGCGCGAAACCCATGCCCCCTACGGCGGAACGGCCGTGTTCGTCGAGAAGACGGCCGCGGCGGTCGGTGACGCTCTGTTCGGCGCTGGTCCGATCGGTGCCGTGCTCCTGCTACGCCTCGTCGCCGTGACCTCGGTGGTGGCGCTGGTGCTGCTCACGTTGCGCCTGCTTCCCCAGCGGCCGGGCAACCAGCGGCCGGGCAACCAGCGGCCGGGCACCCAGCGGCCGGGCACCCAGCGGACCGCGCTGGTGCTCGCGCTGCTCGCCTGCAATCCGGTCACCGTGATCCACCTGGTCGGCGGCGCGCACCTGGACGCGCTGGCCGGCGCGCTGTGCATCGCGGCACTCGTCGTCGACCGGCACCGGCACCGGCACTGCCTTGATCTCCGTTGGCGGCCCGATCGCCCGATACCTGGACTTCCGATCAGTTCGTATGCCGCCCGGGCCGGCGCGGTCGCCCTCGCCTGCCTGGCAGGCACGATCAAGGCGACCGCCTTCCTCGCTCTCGCCGTACTGCTCGTCGTCCACCTTCGCGAACAGCTCGTGAGCGGCACCGGCACAGCCATCAGGACCGGGGCGACTCCAGGTGCCCAGGCTGCCATGCCCCGGGGCGGCACGGCTGGCGCCATCATCACCGCCGCGACGGGCGTGCTCGTTGACCTCACGGTGGCCACGGCCACGATCACGACCAGCATGATCGCAGCCGGCTTCGGTCCGACCTGGATCACAGCACTGTCCACCGCTGGCAGGCTGCGGACCGACATCGCTCCGGCCGCGCTCCTCGCCCATCCGATCTCGCTATCACTGCGGCTACTCGGCGTCAGCGGCCACGCCGAGACGGTCCTCGCCGGCGCCCGAATCTCGTCGCTTACCGTGGCCGCAGCCGTCATCGCAGCGCTGTTCGGCCGGGCCTGGCGCAACCCGACGCCGCCTGAAGCCGGCACGGCTACGTGGACCGCGACGGCTACGTGGACCGCGATGCCTGGTGGAACTGCATCGGCTGGTGGGACCGCGACGGCGGACGGGCCGGCCGGACGCGTCCCCGACGACGTCGCGATCATTGGTGTCGGCGGAATGGCGGTGGCCCTGGGCGGCCCCGTCGTCTACCCCTGGTATCTCGCGCTGGCCATCCCATCGCTCTCGGTAATAATCGGTACGAGTGGTTCACCTGCACTACGCCGACTGACGATCATCACTTCGGTGACGCTGTGTGTGACGTCGTTGGCGTCGTTGGCCCCGACCTGGACGCTTCTGAGGCAGACGCATCCGCCCGCAGATGTGACCCTGGCCGCTGTTGCGGCCCTGACCGTTGCCGTCGCCATGATCTCCAGGGTTGCCACGGCACGGACCGCGACGACGGCCAAGCGGCACGGACAGCCTCCCAGCAGACAATGAGGAGCAGACCGTTACGGACGACCAGGAGCAGGCTCGCGACGACTCGGCCCTGGATGACGTCCTCATAACGGATCGGATAGACCACGAGCGAGAGCAGGCAGGTCACCAACAGGCCAATGGTGACCCGGCGACGCCGGTCAACCACACAGCGAGCCGCTACGGCAACAGTCTGGCCGGACGAGTGCGGACGGCACGCGGCAACCGCCAGTACCCAGACCAGGTACTGCGGGCTGAGCACCCGACTTGTCACGAGCACGACCAGCAGCAGCGCCAGCATACGGTCCGCCGGGTGGATCGCCGCGCGCGATTCCGCCGCGGCTCGGGAGCCCTCGAGGCTTCGGGACCAACGCGGCAGCCACCAGCGCGCGGCAGCGGCCAGCACGACCACAACCTCTACGAACGAGCAGATCGTTGCCACCAGCTGCGCCAGCTTGGATCCAAACTGCAGCGCCCCCCAGGCATATGACGGTCCAGCATGTAACCCGACCATGTGCGCAAGGACGAACGGGGTCGCCGAAACTGCCTCGACCTGCAGGCCCCGGTCCTTCTGCGCGCCCAGGAAGCCGAAAGCGTCCCGCCACCAGCCGGCGACGAACAGCACCACTGCGACCAACGCGACCGCCCCCACCAACCCGGCCGCCATGCGCACCAGGGCGGCATGGGCCAAGCTGACGGCCGGACGCCCCGAACGTCCGCCCGAGCACCTGCGCAGCCGTCCGTGCAGAGGCCCACGCAGCCGCCCGGCCCAACGGATGCCCGAACCGGGCCCGCCCAACGCGAGCAGCAACAACACCGGCCACACCTTCACAGCGGTCCCGAGACCGACCGCCAGACCGACTCGCCCCCAACGTCCGCCACTGTGCTGGTTCGGCCCGCTCGCAGCCGGCCCGCTCGCCGCCGGCCCGCTCGCCGTCAGTCCGGGCGCAGCTGGCCCGCCGAGCCCCGCGACGGCGACCACGGCGAGCACCGCCGGCACCATGTCGAACCGTGCCACCGACACCGGTCCAAGGGCACAGATCCCGACCAGCCAGAACCGGGCCGCGGACACCGAACGGCGGGCAAGTATGGCGGTGATCGCGGCGTCCGCCGCGAGAATCAGCAGGAAGAACCCGACGTCGTAGGGAAATCCGGTCGCGGCCTCCAGCACGGATGGGACGACCAACACGATGGCGGCAGCCGGGGGATACTGCCAACGGTCGTCGCCGACAGGCAGGCCCCGACCGTGGAGCAGGCCACCGCCCCACTGGTCGTAGAGCCGGACGTCGCCCAGCACACCATGCTGGGCACCCAGGACCTTCGCGGTGATGGCCAACACAACCAGCGCTACTCGGGTGACCAGCCAAAACGCCCAGATCCGCCGGCCTGTCCACGGCTCGAGCCACTGGCGAACGCGGTCCACCCAGCGTCGGCGGCAGTCCACAAACCCGCTCCCCATACGCCGACCAGACCGTCGCCGTGCCGCCCTTGTGGGGCGGATGTCAACCGTCCGCACGATCAGGACGGTAGCGGGCCTCCCCCGTGCAACGGCTTCGGCGTGGCACGGGGACCCCTGGCCAGTGGTTGACCACGGCCCACGGCCCGGACGGCCCTCCGGGTGCTTCATCGGCCCCGGTAGGCTTTCGGCCATCCAGGCAAGGGAGACCTCGGTCAACCCTGCCGCGACACATCGTTCAGCACCCGAGTACTCTGCGTGATATAGCGGTGCATGTGTGCGACCGCCTCCCGGATCGTCCCAGCGATCAGGCTGACAACTGGTGGTGACCATCCGGGCCATGATCTACCCTTGCGTCCTGACACCCGGTCACCGACGAGCGTGCAGAGGCAGCCTCGCGACCCGCGACACCGTCAGTGCGGCGCACACCCGGCCGGCACACGCCCAGCGCCCGGCCGCACGGCGCACGGCGCACGGCGCACGGCGCACGGCGCGGTCAACGGGGACCGCGTACAACACAAGGAGATGTCTGAATGCTCGGATCTCCATCGGCGTGGGACACGGCACGGATCCAGCTGGAGAACGCCGTCCGCCACCTCGGCCTTGATGACGGCCTCCACGATCTGCTCCGGATGCCGCGTCGAGCGATCACCGTGAGTGTCCCGCTGATGCGTGACGACGGGCACCTGCTCGTCCTTTCGGGCTACCGGGTCCAGCACAACCTGGCCCGTGGACCCGCCAAGGGCGGCATCCGCTTCCACCCGTCCACCGACCTTGACGAGGTCAAGGCCCTGGCCATGTGGATGACGTGGAAGTGCGCGTTGATGGGTATCCCCTACGGCGGCGCCAAGGGCGGTATCGCCGTCGACCCGCACCTGCTCTCCCTCTCCGAGCGGGAGCGGATGACCCGCCGTTACGCGGCCGAGCTCGTCCCGCTCATCGGACCAGAAAAGGACATTCCCGCCCCGGACGTGGGTACCGACGAACAGACCATGGCATGGATCATGGACACCTACTCGACGCACACCGGCTACACCGCACCCGGAGTCGTCACCGGCAAGCCGTTGTCGATCGGCGGATCGGCCGGGCGGGCCGGGGCGACGAGCCGGGGTGTACAGCTGTCGGCCTTCGCGGCGCTGGCCGAACACGGCCTCGACCCCTACGACGTCACCGTCGCCGTCCAGGGATTCGGCAAGGTCGGCGCACTCGCCGCGCAGTACCTCCACGACGCCGGCGCTCGGATCGTCGCGGTCTCCGACGTCAAGGGTGGCGTCTACAACCCGCAGGGGCTCAATCCGGCCGCCCTGCTCCGCCGGGTCCAGCGCGGCGGCGACACCGTCGTCGGGCACCCCGGAACCGACACGATCACCAACGCCGAGCTGCTGGAGCTCGACGTCGACCTGCTGGTGCCCGCGGCGCTGGAAGGGGTCATCACCGCGGCGAACGCCGATCGGATCAAGGCGCGGATGATCGTCGAAGGTGCGAACGGCCCGATATCCGCGGACGCCGATCCGATCCTCGACGGAAACGGGGTCGTGGTCGTCCCGGACATCCTCGCCAACGGCGGCGGCGTCGCCGTCTCCTACTTCGAATGGGTACAGGACATCCAGGCCTACTTCTGGACGGAGGACCAGGTCAACGACCGGCTGTGCGACATCATGAAACGCGCCTACGGGGAGGTTTCAGCGCTGGCCACCGAGCGTGGCGTGAGCCTGCGCGCCGCCGCGCACATCATCGGGGTCGGCCGGGTCGCCGACGCGCACCGGACCCGCGGCCTCTACCCCTGACGCCACCGTCCCCTAGCCCCCCGCCGAGCTCGCCACGGCCGCGAGGCGGGGCGGACGGGCCGAACTCGGCGGCGCCCGCCGCCGACACCTTGATGATCGTCTCCATGTCGTCCGCCGGAGCCGTCCTGTTCCTGCGCTCGTGCCCACATGTCTCGCAGCGGTGCGTCAGGACGGTGTCATGGGGACGGGCCTCCACCGCAACCGGGCGCATCGGGCCGCCACACTGCGCCGCTCGATCACCGGGGTTGACGTCCACATGACGGGACCACAGGCAGCACGGACAGTGGTTGGTGTAACCGTCACCGTGGACCGGTGTCCCACAGGCGAGGCACTGGAAATCCTCGGTGGTGCGGACGAAGCGACGGGTCACCTGCCGACAGTATTGGAGTGACCGGCTATCGGGGACGCGGCGTCGCGGGGCTGGGGTGCGCTCACGACCGTTGTCCGAAATGCTCAATGAGTGATCTTCGTCATGGCACGGCCAGACCAGGCCACATCCACCAGAAGTGATCCCGCGTGTCGCCCGCCTCGGCCGAAGTTGTCGGACCCATCCTCTGAAATAGTGGGCGGCGAACCACAACCCTGTGATTCGCGGATCCCGTCCCGTCTGGAGGAGGCCATCGCCGTGGCAGTCGCCCACGTCCTGGCACCGGAGTCCGAGACCCTCGGCCCGCCGCCACATCCCATCGAGGTACCGGCCGCCGAGCCACGGGGCTCCGTCGACTCCCCGGTGTCCGCGCACGCCGCACAGACGGATACCAAGCGCGACACAGTGGATGCTTTGAGCGATCGCCAGCGCCAGATCCTGGAGTTCGAGCGGCACTGGTGGCGTTATGCGGGCGCCAAGGAGACCGCGATCCGCGCCGAGTTCACAATCTCAGCAACCCGCTACTACCAGATACTGAACGCTCTGATCGACTCCCCCGCAGCCCTCGTCGCCGACCCCATGCTGGTCAAGCGGCTACGCCGGTTGCGGGCGACACGCCGACGGGCACGCGCCGGCGGCACCGCCCGACTCGACCCGGCTGAGATGTGAGCGCCCGCCATGACCGATACCACCGTCACGTCGCCCAGCCCGCCCCGGCCGCCCCGGCCGCCCCGGCTGCGTCCCGGTGATCGACTGCACGCCATCGCGGCCGGCAGCATCGCCGTGCTCGCCGTGCTCGGCTGCATTCTCGTGGTCAATCTGGTGAACGACCCGTCCGCGGACAAATCTGCCGCGACTGCCGCTGCGGCAGCCGCCGCCTCGGCATCGGCACACGCCCCGGCGGCGGGCGCGTCGCCGACAGCCGCCGCTTCCGCCGCAGCGGCGGTAGCCAGGCCGGCAACCTCGCATCCATCCGCGGCGGTTACCTCGCCGTCTCCCAGGGTCACGTCCCAACCGCCGGCAGCCGCGGCACCCACCCCGGCCGCCGCGCCCAAGCACGTCTTCATTCCGATCGTGATCCTCAACAATTCCAAGATCCCGGGGCTTGCCGATTCCGCCCGGACGCGGCTGGAAGCCGCGGGCTTCACTGTGGCACGAACCGGCAACTACCAGTCGGCGTACGACGTCCCGGAGCCGACCGTGTTCTACGACGAGGGACACCAGGATGCGGCTCAGACCGTGCTGGACCTGATCCCGGACGTGAAGCAGGCGAAGCCGAAAACCAAGAGCTTCGTCGCGGACGAGCCGCTCATCCTCGTCGTAACCAAGGCTTTTTCGCCAACCGCGCCGTGACCGCCAACGGCCGCGCGGCCCTGGCTGGCGGCCCTGAGAGAACAAGTGACGGACCTGACCTCATGACTTCCACGCCCGGTTCTGGCCCGATCGCCACAGCGCCGCGGACGCTGGCCGGCGGCGCAGGGCTCGCGACCCTACTCACCGACCCGCGCCGTGCGCTGATCTCCCTGGACTACGACGGCACGCTCGCACCGATCGTCGCCCGCCCATCGGACGCCGTTCCGGCGCCAGGCGCCCTGGCCGCGCTGGCGCGGATAGCCCAGCAGGTCGGATCGGTCACCATCATCACCGGGCGGCCGGTCGAAGCCCTGCTCGCTCTCGCCCGCTTCACTGAACAGCCGGGGCTCGAGTCGATGGTCATCCTCGGCCAGTACGGGCTGCAACGGTGGGACGGCGTCACCAACCGGATCACGAGCCCCGAGCCGCTGCCCGGGGTCGCGGCGGTCAGGGCCGCCCTGCCACGGCTGCTTGAGGACGCGCCCGCCGGCACCGTGGTCGAGGACAAGAAGCACGCGCTCGTCGTACATGTGCGTCGCACCTCCGACCCGGAAGCCTCCCTGGCGGCTCTCACGCCCGCGTTGACCAGCCTCGCCGCAGACCACGGGCTCGAGGCGGCGCCCGGCAAACGGGTACTGGAACTGCGTCCACCCGGCCACGACAAGGGGCGGGCGCTACGCGACCGGGCGGCGGAACTGGGTGCCCGGTCGGTCCTGTTCGCCGGTGACGACATCGGCGACCTGCCGGCTTTCGACGCTGTCGACCAGCTGCGGACTACCGGGGTGCCGGGTCTGACCGTGTGCAGCGACGGCCCGGAGGTTCCAGCTCAGCTGCGGGAACAGGCAGATCTCGTCGTTCCGGGTCCGGAGGGGGTGGTCGCGCTGCTGCGCCTTCTCTCCGACCGCCTCTCCTGAGGTGTTTCCCGGTCGTCGAGCGAGCACCTTCAGGCGAGCACCTTCAGGCGAGCGTGGTCAGGCGAGCGTGGTCAGGCGAGCGTGGTCAGGCGAGCGTGGTCAGGCGAGCAGGGCCTCGAGCTGCTCTCGAAACCACCGGTGCGGGGGAAGCCTGCTGGCGACGGCGGCGAGCCGCTCGCACCGGCCACGCCGCTCGTCCGGGGTCATCAGCAGCGCGGCGTGCATGGCGGCCGCCGTCTCGCACACGTCGAACGGATTGATCACCAGTGCATCGGCGGCCATCTCCGCGCACGCCCCGGCCTCCCGGGACAGCACCAGCGCGGCCCCGGACCTCGACAGTACGGCGCCTTCCTTGGCAACCAGGTTCATCCCGTCCCGGATCGGATTCACCACCAGGACCTCGGCGAGTGACAACGCGGCCAGCGACCGTGGATAGTCGTCGTTGACCTCGAGCCGGAGCGGCAACCAGGACGCGGTCGCGAACTCGTCCTCGATCTCCGCCACGATCCGCTGGACCGCAGCCGTGTACTCGCGGTACTCGGGAAGATCGTGGCGTGACGGGTAGGCGCAGACGAGGTGCACCACCTGGCCGCGCCACCGTGGATGCTGGCGCAGGAGCTCCCGGTACGCTTCCAGGCCGCGGACGATGTTCTTCGACAACTCGGTCCGATCCACCCGCACGATCACCCGGCGACCGGCGATCAGCTCCCTCAACTCGGCGGCGCGGGCAGTGACGTCATGCCCGTGGGCGCGCTGCGCCAGGGCGGCGCCGTCAACCCCGAGCGGGTGGACGCCGATCCGGACCACGCGGCCGCGGTATCGCAGCTGCGGCAGGCTCGTGGTGCCGGTCGTCTCGACGTCGTGGTCTGTCTCGACGTCGTGGTCGATGACGATGTCCGCGCCGAGTATCGCCCGGGCGCACCGACAGAACGCCTCGGCCCACGCGGCCGTCAGGAAGCCCAGCTGGTCTGCGCCGAGCATGCCGTCAAGGACCGCGCGGGCGACGTCATCCGGCAGCATCCGGAAGTACTCGGGCGGCGCCCACGGGGTATGGCTGAAGTGGGCGATCCGCAGATCCGGCCGGAGGCGACGCAACTGCGCAGGCGCAAGAGTCAGGTGGTAGTCCTGGATCAGTACGGCCGCGCCGGGTGCCGCCTCACGCGCCAGCGCCTCGGCGAACATCGCGTTGTAACGTTCGTAGGCCAGCCAGTCCTGCTGGAACGCCGGCCCGAAAGACGGCTGGAATGCCGGTGCATACAGAAGATGCAGGACGAACCAGAGTGTACGGTTGGCGACCGCGTTGTAGGCCCGCTCGAACACGACCCGGTCCACATCGAGCATGCACACCGCGGCGCCGCCGGTGTCATGGCCGGCGCGATCGAGCCGCCCCTGCGGGGCGAGGCGGGTGGCCCGCCGGTCGGCTTCGGTCAACGCCGCGCAGACCCACACCAGCCCACTGCCACCGGTGGTACCCCCGGACGTGGCATCGTCGCCCGCGACCGCATGCAAGCCACTGACCAGCCCGCCACCGCCGCGACGCGCGGTCAATGAACCATCATCGTCCGCAGTGAACGCCACCGGCCCGCGGTTGGAGGCAACGAGCACACGGGCCGTTCCGATAGGCGTGGAACATCCCAGTTCGTCAACCCCCGTGATATGACGCACACCCGGAGACTAGGGCATGCCTTCAAGATCTTCACCAGGCCGTCCCGCACCAGGCCGTCCCACACCGGCCCGACCTGGTGCGATCACACCTTGCCCACGCCCTACCCACACCTCATCTACACTTCGTCCACACCGGGCTGAATCCGATAAAAGCTTACTATATGATAGTAAGATATAATTCGCTATCTGCGCCACACGACAGCCCTGCGGCATGCCAGCAGCACCACACGACGCCAGGGCCACATGCCAGCAGCACCACACGACAGCGCCGCCGACTGACAACCCGGGGTTAACCTACTTTTCGACGGAATCAATATAAAATGTCAAATGACTGCGGTTGTCTCGTGTGCCATGCCGCGCACGCGAGCAGATGACAGAGGCAGGGTCCGGGCGGCCCTCCGCGGGCGTGATGCCGCGGGGCGGTAGCGTCCCGACCACGTACCTCCGTGAAGGCTCAAGCCGCGCGAAACCCGCCGAGCTCGGGTGGCGCATGGCCGGTGGGCATAGCGAGGCGATCTTAGCCGGGCTACTCGGGCTCGCTGGCGCATGCCTGGTCGTCGCTACGGCGGGGCGGCTCGCGCTACGCTCCGGGGTTGAGCTGCCTACCGACTGGTTCGGGTTGCTCATCCCGGTGCAGCTCGATCGTGCTTCAGCCCTGCCCGCCTTCATGATTATCGGCGTCGCGCTCCTCGTCATCGGCTGGTTGCAACTGTGCCTGCTGGCCAGAAGGGGCTCGGTCTCGCTCAGCCAGACCGGGATCATCATCGCCGTCTGGTGTCTGCCCGTCGCTGTGGGTCCACCGATCCTGAGTCTGGACATATACAGCTATGTGGCGCATGGCGCCATGCTCACCGCCGATCTCAACCCGTACCGGAACGGTCCGAATATTCTGGGTAACCAACCCAGCTTGCTCGCGAGCGACCCGGTCTGGCGGATGTCGCGGGCACCCTATGGGCCATTGGCGCTCGCCCTGCTGAAGGCCGCCTATGGGCTGTCCGGCGGGACCGTGCTGGGAACGGTCCTGATCCTGAGGGCACTCGCGCTCGCCGGTGTCATCGTGATCCTCGGGTGCGTCGCGTGGGCCGCGGACCCCCGGCGACGGCCGCTGGCCCTCGCCGCCGCCGGCAGCCCGGTTGTCATCCTGCAGCTCCTCGGCGCCGTCCACCTTGAATCGATCATGGTGGCACTGCTCGCCGCGGGCCTGCTGGCCGCCCGGGCCGGGCGGCCGATAGCGTCCATGATGTTGCTTACCGCGGCCACCGCGGTGAAGTGGCCGGCGGCGTTCGCAATCGTGGCGGTCGCCGTGTGGCATGCGGGAACCCCCGTACCGGGCACCCGCCCGCGCAACACCGGCCCTCCCGACGCCCGCCCGCCGCATGCGCGGGCGTGGGTTTGGGCACGGCTGCGGCCGGTGGCTCGGGATGTCGGCGTCGTCAGCGCATCCGGGCTGGTCCTCGTCCTGCTGATTCCAGACGGGCTCGGTTGGTTACGTTCGGCGGCGACTCCCGCCTCGGGCCTCACCCTGTACGCACCGACGGTCGGTCTTGCCGACGGGCTCGCAAGGCTGGGCGACATCGCCGACATGAAGATCCAGTTTGCGCAGGCGCTCAACCTGACCCGGACCGCCGGCATCGTGGTCACCGCCGGGGTGATGCTGCGCCTGTTGGCAACCATCCGTGCGCGGAACCTCGCCGCGACTGTCGGCTGGGGCCTACTGACGCTGGCGGTTCTCGGCCCCGTCCTGTACCCGTGGTACCTGACATGGGGGCTGATACCGCTGGCCATGGCAACCGACCGGGTCCGCCTGAGTCTGCTCGGCACGGTGTCCGCGGTCGGTGCGTTTCTCGCCCTCCCACACTGCGAACTGTTGTTCGCCAACCTACCTGGAGCCACCCCGTGGCTCCAGCGCCAGGCACCGGTTATCGCGATCAGCACACTCTTCCTTGTGCTGATCTCTGTGGTGATACTCACACGGCGCCGGGACAGCTGGTCCACGACGACCCTCAAGCGCTGACATCGGCGGGCACCGGCGCCCCGCGACGCCGGCCCCACGCCGCCTGGCCCCGCAGGCGCTGGCATCGTCAGACGATGGGATCGTCAGGCGCTGGCATCGTCAGGCGCTGGCATCGTCAGACTTCCCGGCAGCTGCAAGCACCGGCACCCGCGGGTGCCGGTGAGGATCCGGTCAGGACGCCCGAACACGAGAAGGACGTCCGAACACGAGAAGGACGTCCGAACACGAGAAGGACGTCCGAACACGAGAAAGGGGGAACGGCATGCGCGCGCGCCTGAACGCGGCCACGGTGCTGCTCGGCGTCGGCCTGTTCGCCCTGGTCGGCCTACTCGCGTTCGGAACCCGGATCGACCTTGCCGTGTACCGCCTGGGCGGCGACGCATTTCTGCACCATTTGCCCCTGTATGACCAGGTCATGCCTGGTACCGGCCTGCCCTTCACCTACCCGCCGTTCGCCGCCGTGCTGTTCGGCCCCCTCGCCCTCCCGCCGAAGCCGGCAGCACAGGCCATCTGGGCGCTGGTCCTGCTGACCTGCCTGGCGGAGTTGACCCGCCAGGTGCTCGCCGCGGCCCGCACCGACCCGCTCGCGTCCAGGCCGGCTGCGGTTGGGATACCGGCGGTCGGGCGGCAGGCGGCACTGGCCGTGGGCCTCCTGGCCGTGGAACCGATCCGAAGCAATCTCGCCTATGGCCAGATCAACATCCCGCTCATGCTATTGATCATTCTTGACCTGCGTCGTAGGTCCGGGCCGCTGCCCTCAGGTGTACTGATCGGCATCGCCGCGGCGGTGAAGCTCACTCCGTTGATCTTCGTTCCCTACCTCTTCGCCACGGGCAGACGCCGGGACGCGGGCATGGCCGCACTCTCCTTCAGCGCCTGCTCCGCGCTGGCGGCCCTGGCCACTCCGGCAGACTCGGCGCGGTTCTGGACCAGGCTGGCGCTCGACCCGTCCCACGTCGGCGGGATCGCGTATGCGGGCAACCAGTCGCTGTCCGGGGTGGCGACCCGCCTCGCCGGTCATGCCGTGCACGACGAGCTCTGGTTTCAGCTGGTGACGCTGAGCACAGCCGCCGCCGGGATCGGACTGGCAGTGGCGGCCACTCGCCGCCACGAGCCCCTGCTCGGCTGGACGGTATGTGGCATCACCGGGCTGCTCGTCTCACCGATCTCCTGGACCCACCACTGGCTGTGGGCACTGCCCGCGCTGGCCTGGCTGGCCGGCCCGACCGGGCCACGCGGGGGGCGGCTCGCGGCACGCGGCGGCTTTGCCCTGCTCGTCCTCGCTCCGATGTGGTGGCTGCCGTACGAGCACGACCGCGAGTACTCCTGGCACGGCTGGCAGCTGTTGGTCGGGAACTCCTACGCCATCGCGGCTGTTCTCTTTCTCCTCGCCGTCGTCGGCCACCTGGCTTCCCGGGCTGGCAGGAGATCAGACCGTGGCGGGCCGCGCGGTCGGCAGCGTCGAGCGGACCGCGCTGGCCCAGCCGGAGCCGAGCGCGCCATCCTCCACGACAACGTTGTCGTGGTCCGGCAACAACCCGACGAGATCGGTGTGTCGCAGCGCGTTCGCGACCAGGTGCATGCGGCCGACCTCACGGGCCATGATCAGGTCGCTGGCGGAGTCGCCGATCGCGATCGCCTGGTCCGGACGGAACCCGCGGCGGGCCAGGTCGAAAGCCACCGCGGCGCCCTTGCTGACACCCTCGGGAACGAGATGATAGACGTGCGGGACATCATCCACAGCCGGCATGCCAGCCCACGAAATGATGCCGTTGTCCCGGATGGTCAACCAGTCGAAACCCTCCGCCACGAGCCATAGGTTCACCTCGGCCACGTCGATGTTGCCCCGGAGCATGATGTCGACCTCGCGTCCGCGGTGCCAGGGTCGGTACACCTTCAGGCGTCCCGAATACCGCGCGATCAGCGCGGCAAGGAGCGAATCCGGTATCTGGTCCAGATCGGCTGGCATGGCTCCGCGCAGGACCTGGCTGTTGCGTCCATGGTCCCAGCCGACGATCGCACCGAGCTCGGCTATGAAGCCGTCTGCGCCGAAAATCGCACCGGCTTCGACCAGTTGCGACCTGGTCCGGCCGCTGACCAGCACCAACGCGATGCTCGCCCGGTGTAGGTCGATGAGGGCGCGAGCCGGATCAAGGGTGGTGGAGTGGTCCTCGTTCCGGAAGAAGCACCCGAACGGCCCGACCATGGTTCCATCAAGATCGGTGTAGACGACCCGGATGCTCATCAGCGATGTCCTCCTGCTCGTGCCGCTGGTGCTGGTGCTGGTGCTGGTGCTGGCGATGGCGATGGCGATGGCGATGGCGATGGCGATGGCGATCTTTCTAGGTTTGTACGCCGGAAAACCCCTTGTTGACCTTACAAACCTCGAAAGATCGAATGTTCGGATGTCATCGCGGTCCGTCACCTGAAACGCGCGCCGCCCGGCGAGCGGCATACTCCGGAATTGTGATCATCGGGGAACGCTCCCGCACCTCGACCCGGTGGGTGTGCGGCTCAAACCCGCCGTCGCAGCGGCGGAACTGGGTCAACGTCTGCCCCGGAGCCGGGCTGTGGACACCTAGCCGGGTCCACGCCGTCTGGATGATCTCGGCCGCCATGCGTCCGAGAGCGTCGTCGGGCTGGTGGCGATGGATCTTTCGTCCGACCTCGACCTGCGCGATCGCATCCGCGCCCGCCAGGGACAGGACGTCCACCAGCTGGGCGAACTCGACTCCGTAGCCGGAGACGAACGGTAGCCGCTCGAGCAGGACGCGGCGGCCGGCGAACTCGCCCGCGAGCGGTTGCACCAACCCGGCCAGCGCCGGCCAGTGCATGTTGAGCAGGGGGCGCGCGACGAGTTCGGTAACCCGCCCACCACCGCCGGGCAGCAGGCCGCCCGCCAGCGGCCGGTCGTAGGACGCCTTGACATAGGACACCTCCCGCTCGGTCAACAGGGGCCCCAACAGCCCGGTCACCACCTGGGTGTCGAAGTCCTCCAGGTCCGCGTCGACGAAAATCACAATATCTCCGGACGAGGCGTACAGGGACTTCCACAGAGCTTCACCCTTACCCGCGATCCGCCCGTAGCCGGGCAGGATCCGCTCCTCGGGGATCACCACCGCACCCGCGGCGGTCGCCTCGGACGCGGTCGCGTCGACCGACCCCGGATCGATGACAATGATCTCGTCAACGAGCGGCACCCCGACAACAAGATCGCGATGGATCGCAGAAACGATCGTGCCGACCGTGGCGGCCTCGTTCAGCGCGGGCAACACCACGCTGATCGGACCCTCCTTGCGGGCCAGCAACCGGACGGGCGAGAAGTCACGCCCGTCATACGTTCGACGCTCGAACCAACGGTGCACATCACGCCGCACCCGGTCTACAGTACGGACTGACAACTTCATCCGGCTCATCCAGAGGGGCAGAGGGACCGGCCCAGTGAAGCCCCGGCAACCACCCGCATCCGTGCGAGGCAGGTGCTAATTCCGACCCGAGACGCAACGGGCTCTCGGGAAAGATGAGGAGTTTCACCCATGACAGTCGCTCCCGAGCGCCCTGCTACGATCGGTTCGCAATCCGCCAATCCGGCGGTCTCCCTGGCGTGCCGGCACTGCGGCGCCACATTCCCGCTCTCCCCGACGCACGTCTGCGTCGAGTGTTTCGCCCCGCTGGAGATTGCCTACGACGAGGCCCTGCTGCGCCGGGTCACCCGGGCTTCCATCGAGGCCGGGCCCACCAACCTGTGGCGTTATGTCGGGCTTCTTCCCGCCGGCCACGACCCGGCGCACCGGGTGTCGCTCGGAGCCGGCTGGACGCCGCTGCGCCCGGCTCCACGGCTCGCCGCGGAACTCGGAATGCGGGCACTGTGGGTCAAGGACGACAGCGCGAACCCCACCCACTCGTTCAAGGACCGGGTCGTCTCGGTGGCGCTGTCCGCCGCCCGCGAGCACGGTTTCGCCACGGTCGCCTGTGCGTCCACCGGGAACCTCGCCCAGTCCGTGGCGGCGCATGCCGCGTCCGCCGGGTTGCGCTCGGTGGTGCTGATCCCGCACGATCTCGAGGACGGCAAGACCGTGTCAACCGCCGTCTACAGCGGCACACTGGTCGCGATCGACGGCAACTACGACGACGTGAACCGCCTGTGCAGCGAACTGTCCGGCGAGTACGAGTGGGCGTTCGTCAACGTCAACGTACGGCCGTTCTACGCGGAGGGTTCCAAGACCCTCGGCTACGAGGTTGCCGAGCAGCTCGGCTGGCGGCTGCCGGAACAGGTCGTTGTGCCCATCGCCTCCGGGTCGCTGCTGACCAAGATTGACAAGGCCTTCGGCGAGTTCGGCCGCCTCGACCTGGTGGAGCCGACGCCGTACCGGGTCTTCGGCGCGCAGGCCGAGGGCTGCAACCCGGTCGCCGCGGCCTTCGCCCGTGGGGTTGACACAGTCGCCCCGGTGAAGCCGTCGACCATCGCCAAGTCCCTGTCGATCGGCAACCCGGCGGACGGCCCGTACGCACTCGACGTCGCCCGGCGGACCGGCGGTGCGATCACCGACGTCACCGACCCCGAGATCATCGATGGCATCCGCCTGCTCGCCCGCACCGAGGGCGTCTTCGGCGAGACCGCCGGCGGCGTCACCGTCGCCTGTCTGGCGCGGCTGCTGCGCGAGGGGCTGCTCGACCCGGATGCCGAAACCGTCATCTTCAACACCGGGGACGGCCTGAAGACCCTCGACCCGCTGGTGTCGACAGGCCGGCCGACCGCGACCATCCGCCCGTCTCTGACCGCCTTCGAGGCCGCCGGCCTCGGCGACGGCTGAACGGCTGAACGGCCGTCTTTTCACCGATTCGCTCATGAGAATGCCTGTATGACAACGCTTTGTCTCACCGGGTCAGGAACCGGCCCCGTGTCCTGAGATCCACCGCTGCGGCGGCCAGAAACCGGACCCGGATGACACCGAGACCCACCAGTCCCCATTGACTTCATCAAAGGTCACCACATCGGCTTTACCATCACCCGTGACGTCAGCGAGAAACTGCTCGTTCGTGCCGATTCCATGACCATTCGCCCATGCTGTCGGCGCCCAGAAACCGGACCCGGAGGATGTGCCGACATCCCAGTGCCCGTTGGCCGCGAAGAAGTAGGCGGCATCCGCCCGCTTGTCACCGTTCACATCACCTACGAGGCGACTTGTGCTGCTGAGGCCATGCCCGACCGACCATCGCGGGGGATAGCTGAAGCCGTTTCCGGTGGATGCGGCCACGTACCAGTCACCGCCCCCGGCTATGTAGACTCCGGCGTCAGCCCGACCGTCGCCGGTGAAATCGGCCAACGCCTGGTCGGTCGTGCCGACCCCGTGTCCTGAGATCCACCGCTGCGGCGACCAGAAACCGGAACCGGACGACGCCGAAACCCACCAGTCCCCGTTTGCCGCATCGAAAGTGACTACATCGGCCCTTCCGTCCCCGGTGACGTCTGCCACCCACTGGCGGTTGGTGCCGACACCGTGGCCGTAGGCCCAGTCAGTCTCAGGCCAGAATCCGCTGCCGGACGAGAGGCTCACCCGCCAGCGTCCGGTCGAGGCCCAAAAAGCAATCAGATCGGCCCGGCGGTCGCCGTCCACATCGGCCGCGAAGTACGTGTCAGCACCCACGGTGTGGCCGAAAGCCCAGCTCTGTGGAGCGCCGAAACGGCCGTCCGCCTGCGCCAGCGCAACCATTGCGACACCCGAATCGCGGAACATCACGATCGCGTCTGACCGACCGTCGCCGTTGACATCGGCCAGGAGTCTCGTCCCGGGTCGTGCGGGTTGCGCCACTGGTGCATGAACCACACCGATGGTGGTGTAGCCACTCAATGGCGTGATCTTCTTCTGCTTCTTATCCCAGCTGAACGTTGACCAAACGCCATCATTCTTGTCAGAAAGATTCTGACTGACCGTCGACACCGAGACTTTGTCGCCTGTTCCACTCACGCTTTCGACGACTGCGACATGACCCTTTCCGCCCATACCGCCGCCAAAGACAAGAACGTCGCCAGCACCTACACCGGCGATCGATCCATTGCTATCCTTGGAAAGATTTTTCGGCGCGGTGTCGTACATTTGATAACCGTCGCCGGACCAATTTTTAGTGATCCAACCTCTGACCAGATAAAGCCGATTGACGAGCTCTACACACTGCCAGCGCAAGCCGCTGAGTACCGACTTGGGCTGGCCGGCGGGACCGATGTCGACGTAGTTTTTGTCGTTCAGGTCGGAACTGTAGGAATGGTCATTCGAATAGACATCGACTCCCTTCCCACTCAGCCAGCTCGAACCACTGAGAATAATTCGGTTGGCCTTTTTCGCTGTAGCCAGAGCCTGATTCGTCGGCCCGAATATCGTCAGGCCGGCACCGACCAACAACACCGCCAGGCCGAGCAGGCACGTTCCGAAACGGCCGGGTGCCGATCTTTCAACTGTTTTCCCGCAGGTCATTTTCCCCCCAAAACACGATTGATCGTCAAAGGGTAGCGCCCAGCTCACCAATAGGACGGCAACCTACAAACAACAGCGTCACCAGCAAATGAATCCTCGTTCCATTCGGTCCTAATTATTGCTGAGATCCCATCAAAAAATGGCTTCGGCGGCGTTGAAGGACCGGGCAATCCGCAGGCCGAGGATCGGCGACCCTTACCGTGATCGTGGTAGGCCCTCGGGATGGTGGAAAAAATCGCCCGAGCGAACTGAGCAGGATGCCGACGCCAGCTGGAGCCCTGCGCTGCGAGGACCGTCGAGGAGTGCCCGACTCTGGCACCCCGCGTCCTGGCTGTGCGGCCCCATGTCGGCACGCTGGATGTCGTCCTAACCGGATGCAACCATAGATCATGTTGTACATTTCGATCATGATCGCAGCGGCGCACAAAACTGACCTTCGTGCCTCGGAGGTTGAAATCGGTATCGCCGAAGTGCGCTCGCGCCTCGGCGAGGTGGTCAACCGTGTCCACGAGGGCGACGTCGTCTACCTCACCCGCAACGGCACGCCGACCGCAGCGATCCTGCCCATCGACGAGCTTCGCCGCCTCGTCGAAGCCGAGGAAGGGCTGGAGGACCTCCGCGCTGTCGTCGCCGCGGACCGTTGCGGATCAGGGTCTCCTACTAGCGCGTGATCTACGAGATGCAGGGAGACCGCGGAGACCACACCGATATTCGCATCCTGTA
>NZ_CAUVXI010000062.1:0-6786 GCF_963555845.1 Protofrankia sp. Cas8
GACTCCTCCGCCCGAGTCTGGCTCATCGATGTACCCCTGTTAATCGAGGACCTGCGGGCACGGGCGGGCCGTCTCCTCACCGCTGCCGAGCGCAGACGCTACGCGCTTGACGACTGGGACGACCATGACACGGAGCCCCGACGGCTCACCCTCGGGGACGCCCCTTGAGCGTCCCCACGTATTCCCCACAGATGGCCGTAGACGGCCGCTCCAGGTCGGCCACAGCCGGACATCCACAAGGTACAGAAAGATCGTAAAAGGAAAGATCAAAAATACCGTGGCCTGCGGATTCAGGCCAAAGATACTGGTCGGAGCGGAGGGCGTGGGATTCGAACCCACGAGGAGCGTTGCCACCCCTAGTGGTTTTCAAGACCACCGCCATCGGCCACTAGGCGAGCCCTCCTGACCTGCGGCTTCGACCCGGTTGGCCTGATCGTCGAGCTGGCCGTTCCGTGCCTGTTCCGCGTGGCTGTCGTCCCCGTCTCCGGGCAGCCGGTCGTCTCCGAGTATTGCAGGATCGGCCGCCGGTGTGCCGAGGGCCTGTTCGATCGAGGAGTTCGCCGTTGCACTCTCTTGCAGGAGGCCCGTACCGGTTCGGGCGGACGACGTTAGTCTCAACGGCTGTCCACGCTCACTCCCACCGGTGGTGAGCCACCGGTTCCCCGACGGAAGGCGGCCATGACCGACCCGCTCGTGCCGTCCCCGGTGCCCGCCGGGCCAGCTGCCCGATCAGCCCGCACGCACCCGCCGCGGTTCGTGGTGGTCGGCGCCTACGTCGCCGACTGCCTGGTCAGCACACCGCGGCTGCCCGGATGGGGCGAGCACATCCAGGCCGACGCGATCCGGACGACGCCCGGTGGGAAGGCACTCAACCAGGCGGTCACCCTCGCGCGGGGCGGCGCCCACGTCACGGCGGTGGGGATCGTGGGAGGTGACGCGGTCGGACGAGATCTTGTCGCGACGCTCACCGCCGAGGGCATCGACACCGCCCATCTGACCGTCCAGCCGAACGCGCCAACCCCGGTCTGTGTCGTGTTCACCCGGCCCGACGGTCAGAACGCCACCACGTGGGGCATCGCCGACAATATGATCGCCAGCACGGAGATCGTTTACCGGGCGAAGGCGGAAATCGCCCATGCGGACGCCGTCCTCATCACCTTCGAGGCAGCCGCCGAGGCCATCCGCCAGGCCGTCACGATCGCCCGGGACGCCGGCACCCGTGTCATCGTCAATCCCGCGCCGTCGCCCGCCGACCTGACCGCATACCGGGCCCTACCCTGGCAGCAGGTCGACATGATCATCCCGAACGAAGCCGAAGCCCGCGCCCTGCTCCCCGAACACCACCCCGCCCGCGCGGGGCAGGCTGACGGACTCGCCGAGGCCCTGGGGAGCACGCTCGGCGTGCCGACCGTCTGCGTCACCCTCGCCGCGGACGGATGCACCCTGTGGGACGCGAGCGCCGGTACGAGCACCGGTGACCGCCGTGCCAGCTCGGCGAACGCCCAGACCTACAGCGCGCATCCGACCGACGTCATCGACACAACCGGCGGAAGCGACGCCTTCACCGCTGTCCTCGCCCTGCACCTGCTCTCCGGTACCGACCAGCCGACCGCCGTCCGTCACGCCCACGCCGCCGCGGCGCTGACCATCAGCCGTCCCGGCACCTACGACGCCTTACCCACCGCCGCCGAGCTACGCGATCAACGCGATCAACGCGATCACGGCGGTGGCGGTCACCCGGCCCGGCCTGGACGGTAACGCCGGGCCGGGTCGGGTGACCGTGTGACGTCAGGCGGGTGTGGCGCCGCCGCGCTGCCGCGTCCGCCGGACGACACCGACGGCCACGTCGAACATGAGGAAGGCGAGCAGGGTCACGCCGAGGACGGGCAGTGCCCAGCCGACAGCGGCGGTGAGCACGACCCCGACGACGAGTACCGGCCGCGGCAGCCCGCGCCAGGTGCCACGCGCCGGAGCCGGGCCGACGGGCGCCCGCCGATCGTCGCGCAGTGGCCGCCGCTGCCACCACATCCGGTAACCCCAGATGATCACACACAGCAGGCCGACCATCAGGGATGCGAGAAGTACCTGGTTGGCCAGGCCGAACAGCAGGCCCATGTGCGCCGCGATCCCGAGTTTGGTGAGTTTCGCGAGCAACGGGTAGTCAGCCCAGTCGGCCTGGGAGACTATCCGGCCGTCGGCCGGATCGATCGCGACCTGGCTGAGCCGTACCGGCCAGAGCTTGTCGGTCTGGGCGACGCTCCAGGCCACGCCCGGCTCGGCGGGCAGGTCGATCTCGACCGGCCCGTCCAGTCCGCGTGCGCGCGCCGTGGCGAGAACCCGGTCGAGCTGCCCGGTGATGCCTGCTTCGCCGTGGTCGGTCGTCGAATCGGCAGCAGTCGTCCCGCTGTCGGTCATCACATGGCCCGCATGCTGTGGGTCGGCGACGGGGCCGGGGTCGGCGACGGGGCCGGGGTTGGAGGCGGGGCCGGGGCTGGAGGCGGGCACCGGCAGGGTGGTGTCGAGTTCCGGCGCGTGGGCGTGCAGTGCGTCCAGAGCCGAGCTGAAGTGCGCTCCGGCATTCCGCGACCACGTCAAGCCCGTCGCAGACAGGAACAACAGGCCGAGTACGAGCCAGATCCCGATGCTGCCGTGCCAGGCCATCGTGCGCCGCCGACCCCGCGCGGCACGATCGGGCAGCAGAACCCGGCGCAGCCGCCGGGCACTGCGCCGCCGGAGCACCCACAGCACCACACCACCGCCGACCACCACCCACAGCCAGCCCGCCGCCACCTCGGAGTAGTTCCGCCCGAGCGTGCCGAGATGCAGGTTGCGGTGCAGATCATCAAGCCATGTGGTCAGCGGGGTGCTCCCCCACCAGGTGGTCAGCGCTCCCCGCACCTGGCCCGTGTACGGATCGACGTAGACGGTGCGCTGCTTGTCGTCACCGAGGCCGGGCACGTCAAGCACGACCCGGGTCGTCCGGTCGGCTGCGTCAGCGGGCAGCACCGCGGCCACGCTGCCCTCTGGATGAACGGCCCGAGCCGCCACGACCTGTTCGGCCAGCGGACGCGGGTTCGTCCCGACCCGTTCGACATGCAGTTCATCGGCGTAGACCAGCCCGTCGAGCTGCGGGGTGAGGGTGTAGGCGAGCCCGGTGAGTGCGGCCACCACCAGAAAGGGCGCTACCAGCACGCCCGCGTAGAAGTGCAGCCGAACCAGCAGGCGGCGTGCGCCGCCGGCATCGCCAGAAGCTGGAGCTGGAGCTGGAGCTGGAGCAGAAGCTGGAGCTGGAGCAAGAACAGCAACAGAGACGGGAACGGGAGGAGCAGAAGGAGCAGGAGGAGCAGGAGGAGCAGGAGGTGTTACGGGCTCGTCCGGGGACAGCCCAAAATGATCAAAAGTGGTCACATGCGTCTCCAGCACAGGAATGAGGTCACGCGGACATGCCGCGGCGACGCCCCACACATGAAGATCAGCTCAGTGCGCTCTGACTCACGACCCCGCGACGGACCGATGAGGCACGGCTGAACCCGGTGGGACGGAACGCGGATTACACGCGGATGGACACCGTCCGGGCGATCACGCCCGCCGAACCGGTCAGGCCGGTACGAGAACCGGTGGACCCCTGCGGATGACGACATGGAAGAGCAGGACGAGACGTGGTGCCCGCCGCAGCCACCGGACGGGCTGGACCGGGCGGACGACACACGGGCGGACGAACCCGATCCGGTGCCGCAGCAGCCGGCCGGCGACGCGGCGCGCGACGGCCGCGGTGCCCCGCGCCGCCCGCCACAGAAGGCGTTCCCCGACAGCGAGCCAGAGCCCGAGGACGAGCGCGGCCAGCAGGTGCGCGAACGCCATCGCGGGCCCACCGGGCAAGAGGTCCACGCCCGGCGCGGCACTCTGGAGCGCCATGTCACCGCTGTGGGTGAGATCGGCGATGTCGATGGAGGCGCCCCCGGCGAGACCGTTCGCCATGGCGGTGGGTTCGGTGACGGCAAAGGCGAGATGCAGGCCCGCCTGCACGCCGACCACCAGGGCGGAAAGCCGCCAGGCGGACATCCGGCCCTGTGCCGATCCCCAGCAGACCCGGGCTGTCACCATCGCCCCAAGCCCCATGACCGGCACCGACGGCAACCGGCCGCACGCCGCCCGATGGCCGGCGACCGCAAGCCCGAGCGCCAGGGCCGCCACCGTCGCGGCGCGCGCCCCCCGCCCAACGGGTGTCGCGGCCCAGGTCACAAGCCCCAGACCCTAGGGCATGACAACGTGTTCAGGCGGGAGTTCAGACAGGACAGGCGGGCGCCGGTGTGGTCACAGCCATCGCCGGCTGCGGAAGATCGTGTAGAGCATGACGCAGACGCCGACCATGAGCGCCATCGCGAGGGGGTATCCATACGCCCAGCGCAGTTCCGGCATGTCGCTGAAGTTCATCCCGTACACCGTGCCGACCAGGGTCGGCGCGAACAGGATCGCCGCCCATGCGGAGATCTTCTTGACTTCCTCGTTCTGCTCCAGACTCGCCTCGGTCAGGATCTTCATCTCTTCGTTCTGGCGCTGCCCGACCAGTGCGGCGTTCACAGTGAGGATGTTCACCAGCAGCTGCCGGAAGCCCTCGATGCGCTCCACGACCTGGACGACATGATCGGATACGTCACGCAGGTACTGCTGCAGCTCGGCGTCGACGCCGTACTTCACAAATCCCGACGCCAACGCGGCCAGCATCCCAAGGAGCGGCTTGGTGGCCCGCTGGAACTCGATGACCTCCCGGGACAGCTCATAGATCCGCCGGCTCACCTCGGGGTCCCCGCGGAACACCTCGGTCTCGATCTCGTCGATATCGTTTTCCAGCCCCGCCACCACCGGCGCATAGTCGTCCACGACCCGGTCGAGGATGGCGTAGAGCACCGCCTCCGGCCCCCTGGCGAGCAACTCCGGATCGGACTCCATCCGCCGCCGTACCTTCGGCAGGTCCGGGGCGTCACCATGACGCACAGTGATCACATAATCATCACCGACGAAGACGTGCAGCTCGAAGAACTCGACTTCTTCGCGGGTGTCGTTGTAGCGCGCCGCACGCAGGACCACGAACAGGGTCGTGCCGTACCGCTCCAGTTTCGGTCGCTGATGCGCCTGTACGGCGTCCTCGACCGCGAGCTCGTGCAGATCGAACTCGTTCGCGATCGAGGCGATCTCGCGCCGGTCCGGACGGACCAGGCCGATCCACGCGAGGTCCTGCTTGTGTTCGTCATGGCGCTCACGCAGGAGTTGATAGGTCTCACCCAACGAGTTCGGCCGCGCAAAACGCCGACCCTCGGTGTAGAACGCGTTCTCCATCACGGTCATCACGCCAGCTCCTCAAGGGGCTTACGGGCCGTGCCGGTAGGCGCCGCCGGGCTCACAGCGGCGTTCGGAGCACTCGTTGATCCAGCGCGCCTACCGGAGCAGCCCATGAGTCATGGCTTGCACTCCAGTCCACCCGCATGGACGAACAGGGCGCAGCGCCCTCGCCGACGCGAACCAGAGCCCGGCGGCGATGTCGGTCGTACAGAGGTATGCCGTACAGGTACGGGTACGGGTACAGGTAAAGGGACCGGACTCAGGCGGCGGGGGTCGCCGAGCCAGCCAAGGACAGGCACGGACTATGGCCGGGACTCATCCCGCCACCTCCTTTCACCGCCGGGCGCCCGTGGGCACACTTCACCTGCGCAGACAGTGATCGCACGAATCGTGCCCAGCCCAGCACCGGACCACGTGCGGAACACCCCTCCTCGTCAGAGCTTTGGCACTGCACGGCGTAATCCCAACCAGGAAGCCACCTGGGCCCACCCCTTAGCTCGGGGAGAGCTGTCCTGACCCGGGGCGTCTCTCGACGTTCGGGGTCAGTGGCCTGTGTCCGTGCAGACGCCTCACCGAACGAGGTGCCGCATCCCAAGCGTGCCGCCCGAAACGGTGCCCTGTCAAACCGCCGGCGGGTGATATTGCTCCGGACATGCCCCAACCTACACCTTCCATACCGAAAGGGTAACTCATGTTACTTTAAGTAGTTTTTTGACTCTCAGGCGCCGGGTCCGAACGCGGGTCGCCCAGCCTGCTCACGCTCGGACGCCTTCATCCGGGCCTCGTAGACATGTCGCCGGCCACCGGTCAGCGCGTCCCGGACCATCCGCTCGGACTCCACGAATGTTCGGAAGTAGCCGTCGTCATACTCCTCGACCACCTGGAAGGTCCACCGGCCGTCGAGGACGTTCCGCCCGAACAGGTCCCGACGCACCCGGTCGGCTATGTCAGCGTGCCCGGCGTTCTCCAGCTCCGCCAACGCCGACCCGAGCATGAGATCGGCACGACCGGACATCTGGTGGAACGCGTAGAGATGACCTCTCGCCCGTTCCACCCACTCCAACGCCTCGCTGATCTTTCCAACCGCGTGAACGGTGTCGCCGGCCAGCTCCGGGGCGGTGCGGTCGGCGCTCTGCGGGATCGGCGCCGGGGCCGGGGCCGGGGTCCGGGGGTTCGTTCTCACACCCCGCAATTGCCCGGCATACACCCGGGCGACACGGCATCCCCAGCGGAAAGCTGAAGGTCAACAACAACGATCCGAGAAGATGCGGTTGCAGATAGGAGTAGTAGCCTGCCTGTATGGCCAATTTTGACCGTGCGGCCGATTCACCGATCCTCGCACGCGGCATCCAGCCCTACATCGCAATCCACAGCTCACCGCCGGAGGAGCTCCTCGTCGATCTCGCCGAGGAAACCCGACGGACGTTCTGTGATGCGGCCCGTATG
>NZ_CAUVXI010000062.1:7297-25927 GCF_963555845.1 Protofrankia sp. Cas8
CAGATCGGCGCCGAGCTCGGCACGCTGCTGACCATGCTGACAGCAAGCACGGGGGCACGCCGGGCGATCGAGGTCGGCACGTTCACCGGATACTCCTCGGTGTGCATCGCCCGTGGGCTGCCCGCCGACGGGCAGCTGCTCTGCTGTGACGTGAACGAGGACTGGACCTCGCTCGCGCGTGAGTACTGGAAGCGCGCCGGCCTGGACGACCGGATCGAGCTACGGCTCGGCCCGGCCGCGACCACCATCGCCGCGCTGCCCGCCGAGCCCAGCTATGACATCGCCTTCGTCGACGCAGACAAGATCTCCTATCAGACGTACTTCGACCTGCTGGTGCCGCGGATGCGCGTGGGTGGGCTGATCGTCGCCGACAACGTGCTGCAGGGTGGCGATGTCGTGGATGCGGCAAGCCAGGAGGTGAACGTCCGGGCGATCCGGGCATTCAACCAGGCCGTGGTCGCCGATAATCGGGTTCAGGCCGTTCTGCTGGCAGTTTCGGACGGTCTGACAATCGCCCGAAAGCTCTAACCTCCCATGCAATGCCGTGCCGGCAACGGCGGCGCGACCATGGCCTGCCATGCCATGCCGCGCCGCCCTCGCTCCCGATCACCGCAGCCACACCGGCACTCAATCGGACCTGACGACCAGATAATCCTGGACGCGGGCGAACTCGCGCTCCAGAAAATCGAGGAAATCGTCGACCTCGTACTCCCGGTAGCCCCCGTAAAACCGCGTCGTATCGAACTTGACAGCACTGATGTCGGCCGGCGCGAGGCATGCGGGAAACGAACCGGGATCCCGCTGCCGGCCGTCTCCGGTGGATTTCACCAGAGCGTGCATGACGGCCAGATCCTGCGCCACCCGGTCGAGGAAGTCATTAACCTGATCAACCTTGTAGCCAACACCGAGCTGCGTCCGGGTAAACAATTTTCCCGCCACCTCCGGACCGGTTATACCAGCGTGGTAGGAAAGACCGCGCACACCGGTCCGGCCGGCACTCGACACCGCGGACATAAATTTCTGGAGGTTTGCGAACTCCCGCGCGACAACGCTGAGGAAGTCATCGACCTCCTGTTCGCAGTAGCCACTCAGAAACCTCGTCGGGTTGAAGGTCGTCGAGCTGATCTCCGTCGGGGTCACGCGCAGGACGAGTTCGCTCGGATCCGGTCGGTAGCCGCTCTCGACCGAGAGCACAAGTGTGTGCAGGCGATGCAACTCCGCGGCAGTCCGGTCGAGGAAGGCGTCAACACCGACCATGGTGTAGCCGGTGCGCAGGCGGGTGGCGCTGAACGCCTTCATGCTGAGGTCGTTGGATGTCACGATCGGCCGGTAGACGGGATGGCGGGAACCGCGTTCACCGCCCGCCTGCGAAAGCGGCGACTGTGGCTGCATTCCGCGCCGTACCGGCGGGGCCTGCGCCACTCCAGCGGGCGCCACCCGAGCTGGTGCCGTCGGATCCGACGTCGGCGGAGCTGACACCGTGGGAGCCGGCGCTTGCTGCGGCACCGATACCCGGGACGGCCGTGGCTGGATAGGCAGCGGGATGGTCTGCCCCGGCTGAAGCTGCCGCGGCACCTGCACGACACCGCTTCGCTGCGCAGTATCACTGTTATACCGGCTGATGCCGTCATACCGTCCGATAATATCGTAACGGGCGGTATCGTCATGATACGCACTATCATCAAGTGTGATGTCATGGTGCGCACTATCATCAGGCGTGATGTCATAATGCGCATTGTCATCGTGCGCATTGTCATCGTGCGCGATGTCATAATGCGCAATACCGTCCGGCCAGAGAATCGCCGGACGGACAAGGGCGTCCAGCGGCACGCTGATCCGTCCAGCGAGGTCTGCCGCCCAGCGCTCGACCGGCACCGCCGCCGGTGATTCGCCGCCCGGGGGTGGCCAGTGCATGGACACCCGATGCGCGACCGCCCGTGCCAACAGGTCGGTCGTACCGCCGGCAATCAGGTCGAGTTCCTTCGACCACCGGACGGCGACAACGAGGTCGGGACGGGCCAGCTGCCGTTCGATCTGGAGGAAACGCTCTAGCTCATGCCGGCACTGGGCATTCCGGAAAAAAGCAGGGGTCATGACCGCTATGAGGATGGCCGCGGCGTTCGCGGGGTCCGCCGTACCGGCAATCCGCTCGTGCCAGAGCTCACCCCAGCGGGGATCCCGGCGATCGCAGAAAACTCGGAACGAAGAGTGACCCGTTCGGGTTCGGATGTCATCCTCGAGCGCGGCCGCGAGCTCCGCCAGGGAAGCACCGTGCCGCGCATGGTCCGCGTCGGCGTAGCTGAGGAAGGCGACCGGCGCCGAACCAGGCTGGCTGGGCACACGGACCTCCCGCGCACTGCCGCGCGGAAACGCACTGATCAGGGACCTTTTCACCGTTCCTGACCATATAGTCGGCAGCCGAATCCGACGATGTGATCCAGAAAATGACACCCGAATATAGCCGAAGAAGAATTAGATAGATAATCATGAAGATATATACCAACTGCAATGAAATCGGATGCGGTGCCATAGGATGGCATTCATGGTGGGGGCCTCGGCGGGCGGTGTGGGCGGGCTCGTCCTGGCGGCCGGGGCCGGGCGCCGCTTCGGCGGTCCCAAAGCCCTGGCCACGCTGGACGGCGAACCGCTGGTCGAGCGGGCGGCTCGGCTGCTCGCAGCCGGCGGCTGTGCGCCGGTCTTCGTGGTGCTCGGAGCAGCCGCGGCCGAGGTCATCAGATCCGCGACGTTGCCAGGAGCGCAGGTCGTCCTCGCCCCGGGCTGGGCCGAAGGGATGGGGAGCTCGCTTCGGCGCGGGCTCGATGCGGTTGCCGACACCGCCCTCGACGCGGTGATCATTGCGCTCGTCGACCAGCCCCTGATCGGCCCGCAGGCCGTACGCCGGCTGCTCGACGCCCACGCGTCCGGCGCGGTCGCGGCGGTCGCCACCTACGGCGGGCAACCGCGTAATCCTGTGTTGTTACGGCGTGAGACCTGGGCCGAGGTGTGCGCCCACGCCCGCGGTGATGTGGGCGCGCGCGCCTGGCTGCACGCCAACCCCGACCGCGTCGTCACGGTGGCGTGCGACGGAACCGGCTCCCCCGACGACATCGACACACCGGCGGATCTCGCCCGCCTGTCAGCCGCGACTGCCCCCGATGGCCGTGGCCGATGATGGGGATCGGGCCGGCCGTCGATTCAGCTGGAACAGCCGGTGCCGGATGCGCCACCCGTCCGGTGTGCGGACGACCGCGTCGGTGTACTGGCCGGAACTGGCACGCCGGTCGGGCAGGACGCCGAGGACACGGCTGTGCAGCACCGGCTCGCCGCCGTCCTCGGTCACATAGATGTTGGTGATGTGATGGGCGAGCGGATGGTCCGCGCCGTCCATGTGATGCCGGATGGCGTCGAGCCCGTCGAGCCGCGGAGCGTCGACGTCAGTGAGATCGAAAACCGCATCCGCGGCGAAGACGTACGCCAGACCCGGCCAGTCCCGGGCGTCGATGAGATCCCCGTACCGCGCCGCGATCTCATGCAGTGCCAACCTGTCCGCGGTCCCGATGCCCATTGCGTCGATACCCACTGCGTCGATGCCCACTACGTCGCTGCCCGTTACGTCGCTGCCCACTAGACCCGTCCTTGTCCCATGCGCCGGTCACGATGCCCGAAGCCATTGTGGTGCAACGGGTTGTCAGATGCCGAACTGGACCCCCGCGCGCAGCACAATGATCGCCCCGGCCACGACGATGACACCCGCGGTGGCCACCGGGGTCCAGCGGGCGGCCACACCGGTGAGCCTCGGAGCGGCGGCGCTGGCCCGTCGCAGCAGCGGACGGTGCGCCCGGTCCAGCAGAATGCCGATGCTGACCAACGCCACGGCCATACCCACGCCGTAGGCGAAGACCAACACGACGCCGAACCAGGCGCGTCCGAGTGCGACGGCGCCCAGCAGTACGACGACCGCGGTCGGAGTCGGGACGAGACCGCCGGCGAACCCCATCGCAAGCAGGCCACGCAGTTTCGGCGGCCCCTCGGGGAGGGCATGGGTGTGCAGGCGACCACCATGCGTGTGCGTGTGCTCATGGTGATGCTCATGGTCACCCGCATGCTCATGGTCACCCGCATGCTCATGGTCACCCGCATGGTCATGGTCACCCGCATGGTCATGGTGCGCATGGCCGGCCCGGCGAGGCGCGAGCCGGCTGCGCAGCAGCGTGACGCCGAGGCTCACCATCAGCGTGCCGCTGGCAATGCCGAGCCACGGGTACAACCGTTCCGGGGCAAGGTTCGTCGACACCGACAGCGCCACCCCCAGCAGCAGCACGCCGAGCGTGTGGGTCACGGTCACCGCCAGCGCCATCAGGGCGAGGTCCCGGCGGGACGCCCGGTTGCCGGCGATCCGGGCCGCCATCACCGTCTTGCCGTGCCCGGGAGCGAACGCGTGGACCGCGCCGAGCCCGACCGCCAGCACGACGGCCAGCAGGCCCATGCCGAACGAGAGCGTGCGGCGCCCGACCAACGCGGTGAAACGCCCGGTGAGCCCGCTCGACCCGGCTGGGCGCACAGCGGAACTCTGGTTGCCGTCGAGGGGGTCGAGGACCGGCGGTCCGCCTGGCTTTGCCCGCAGTGTCGCGCTGCTGACGTCGGACGGGCTGGACAGCGGGTCCGACGGATACGAGGCGAGCAGCCCACTCGGCGACCGGGTGGGAACGTCACTGGCGACAAGGGTGGTCCGATCACCCAACGCCACGGTCTCCCGCCAACCCACCCGGTCGGTGTAGGCCCGCAGCGTGTACCCGACCGATGCGGGGGTGTCGCCGGTCTCGACCGCGTACCGGCAGACCAGCCGCAACAGCGACAGGCCGCCCGCCCCCGGTGGGAAGCTCAGGGTGCCCGCGGTCGGCGTGAGTGGACGGACCCGGCCGTCCACGGTCAGGTCGGCCTGGCCCGCGATACGCCCGCATTCCTGCTCCCGCCAGGTCGTGGCGCCGACAGCGTCGATCGCCGGACGGGTCTGGGTGGTCGGGATCTCGGCCATGTCGACGATGACGTCGACGAGCACCCGGTCCGGCTGCACCCGCAGCACGCTGGAGGTGTTCACGGTGTAGTTACCCAGCGGATGAGCCGATGCCGCTCCCGCCGACAGGCCGACGATCATCAGTGCGATCACCGCGACGGCCGACCAGCGCCATGGGCCGCGCCGGCCCGGCCGCGTCGTCGCCATCACCGGCCGCCGGCAAGGGTGGCCAGCAGCGTCGCGGCGCGTGGGGCGTGCAGCGGGGAGAAGTACGGGTTCGTGGCGAGCGCGGTCCGCAGGTCTGCCGCTGCCGCGTCCCGCTGCCCGAGCGACGCCTCGATCACGCCGAGGTGGTAGCGCAGAAGTGCACGCTGGGTACCGAGCGCAACCGCGGCGCGTGCGTGGACAAGGGCCTCGGAGTCCCGGCCGAGCTGGTGCAGTGCCCAGGCGTCGGCGTCCTGGACGAATATCCCGACGCGGGTCCTGATCTGCAGATCAGTGGTCGCGAACGCGGCGGCCGGGTCCCCGTGGTCGGCCTCGAACAGGGCCAGGTCCACGCCGACGTCCACCCGCTGCGTGCGGAACAGCTCAGCGGTGGTTCGCGCCAGTGAATACTGGGTCCGCGCCTCGTCTTTCCGGCCCACCGACTCCAGCAGTTCCCCATACTCGATGACCAGCGCCGGCGTCGGCATTCGGGTCACCACGCTCTGGTAGTCGGCCAGTGCGGTCTCGATCTGGCCGCGGGCCGCGGCAACCCGGGCCCGCCCGCCGAGCAACGTTGCCGAGGACGGATCTCTTTCCAGACCCCGGCGGTAGGCATCGTCGGCACCGTCACGATCACCGCTGTTCCACGCGAGCTCGCCGAGGTGGAACAGGGCGAACGCGGCATCCGACGGGGATGTCGCGTCGGCGAGCACGCGCTCCATGGCGTTGCGGGCATCGGCGACGTCGCCCTGCAGCTCGAACGCGTAGGACACCCGGGCCAGTGAGGCGACATCCGGCCGCAGGTCGACCGTGTGCTGGACAGCCTCCCAGGCCTGCGGGTAGCGGCCGAGCTCGATCAGCGCGTCCGCACGTATTCCGCCGGCGGTCGCGCTGTACGGATTGATCGCTATCGCCGCGTCGGCGAGCCGCAGCGCCTCGACGAAGTCGTGGCGGGCCGCCGCCAGCGCCGCCTGCCCGGCCAGCGCGGCGTCGTTGTCGACCGGTCGGATCGCGAGCGACCGGGCCAGCGCGGTCTCGGCCCGCGGGTAGTAGGTCGGGTCGCCGGTGACCCTGGCCCGCTCGACGTAGGTGGTGCCAAGCGCCGACCAGGCCGTCCAGTCGCCGGGAACGAGGCTCAGGTGCCGTTGGAGATCGTTGACGGCCCGAGTCGACACGTCCTGCGGTGCGGGCCCGGTGGCCCCCGGTGCCGGAGCCCCGGATGCCTGCGCCCGCGGATCCGTGCCCCCGAGCACGCCGGTGGGGATCAGCGTCGCTCCCGCCAGCAGAGCGACCGCGGCCGTCACCACCGCCCCGATCATCGTGGCGGCTTGTCGTTTCCTCATCTGGGTTCCCTCCCGGTGGCGGGCCTGCACAGTGCTGTTCGCAGCAGGCCGGCCTCCGGATGGGAGGAACCGTGTCGGGTTTCTGACACCCGGCCGGTCATTGATACCCATCCGAACGGCCGCGGCGCACGAACAAGGGATGTCGCGACCGGCAGTTGGGCCGGTCCCTTCATCATCCCGAGGGGAAAATCATGATTGAACCGGATTCCACCGGGGGGGCACGTCGCCCCCGGGCCGGATCACGGACCCGGCCGGCACGGCGCGGGATCGCCGGCATCGCCGGCATCGCCGCGGTGACACTCGGCGTCGGTAGCGCGCTCGTGGCGCTGAGCCCGGCGGCGTCGATGGCCTCCAGCCACCGCGAGGCGCCGCTGGTCGCCGCCGACCCGGCCATCGACAACACCGACACCTACGCGTTCGTCAGCCCGGACGACAAGAACTCGGTGACGTTGGTCGCCAACTGGATACCGTTCGAGGACCCGAACGGCGGGCCGAACTTCTACCCGTTCGCCAATGACGCCCAGTACGACATCAACATCGACAACGACGGGGACGCCAAGCCGGACATCACCTACCGGTGGACGTTCTCCAGCTCGTACAAGAACCCGAACACCTTCCTGTACAACACCGGTGTCGTCACGTCGCTGGACGACCCTGACCTGAACTTCACCCAGACCTACCGGCTGGAGGTGGTCAGCAAGGGCAAGTCCACGGTGCTGGCCGACAAGGTGCCGGTGGCACCGTCCAACGTCGGCAAGACCTCCATGCCGAACTACGCCGCCCTGCGCAACCAGGCGGTCAAGCCCCTGCCCAGCGGGCTCACGACGTTCGCCGGCCAGGCCGACGACCCGTTCTTCCTGGATCTGCACGTGTTCGACCTGCTCTACGGCGGCAACCTGTCCGAGATCGGCAAGGACACCCTCGCCGGCTACAACGTCAACTCGATCGCGCTGAAGGTACCGGCCTCGTTGCTGGCCCTCAAGGGCGACGCCGGCCGCAACCCGGTGGTCGGGGTGTGGAGCACCACCCAGCGGCGCAGCACCACCATGGTGTCCCCGACCAACAGCTCCGGCCGGGCGATGGGCTTCGGGCAGTGGTCGCAGGTCTCGCGCCTGGGCTCACCGCTGGTGAACGAGGTCATCATCCCGGTCGGCCAGAAGGACCGGTTCAACGCCTCGACACCGTCGCGGGACGCCCAGTTCCTCAACTACGTCACCGACCCCGAGCTGGCCCGTCTCTTCCAGACCTTCTACAAGATCCCGGCACCGAAGACTCCGCGTAACGACCTCGTCGCGGTGTTCCTCACCGGTATCAGCAAGGCGAACCTCGGCGTCGACCTCACCTCACCGACCCTGAACGCCGACGCCGACCCCAAGGACATCGCCCCGTCCGAGGAGCTCCGGCTCAACATGTCCGTTCCACCCACGGCAAGCCCGAACCGCCTGGGCGTGGTCGGCGGTGACGCCGCCGGCTTCCCGAACGGGCGGCGCCTGACCGACGACGTCGTCGACGTCGAGCTCCAGGCCGTCGAAGGTGTCCTGCTGCCGGGCACACCGGACGCCGTCAAGGGGCTGGGGGACGCCGTGAACGCCAACAACATCCCCTTCCTGGGCACGTTCCCGTACCTCGCCCTGCCGAACTCACGCTGACGCTGAAACACGGCTGACGCTGCGGCCGTAGCTACAGCTACGGCCGACGCTCGAGCTACGGCCGATGCTCGGAAATGACCCACGGGGAGGAGGACCGCAATGATGCTGCGCACACCACCGTCGATCAGGATGGCCGCAGCCGCCGCAGTGTTGGCCGTGGCCGGGCTCGCGGCCGGCTGCGGGGGCGGCGGCGGGGGCGGCGGCGGGACCACCGCCACCAAGCCGCTCCCGGCAGTCGAGACGTTCCAGGCCGGCGCCTGCCGGGATGCGGCGTCCGGGCTGGTCGACACCCTGCGCATCGCGCGTCGGGGCAATGACAAACCCGACGGCATCAAACTCGTCGCGACCGACCTGATCGACCCGCAGGAGAAGCTCTACGACCAGATCCCGACCGCGGGCGAGTTCGCCCCGGACATCGAAAAGATCACAACCGCGATCGGCTTCCTCCGGCTGCGGGTCGACACCAGTACCTACGAGCCGAAATTACTGACCGAGGTGACGACAACGACCGAAGCGCTGGTCAACCGCTGTACCTCCAGCCGCTGATCGTCAGTTAGCACCCCGGGGACATCGGCCTCCGGGTGTGCGAGAAAAACCATGATCGCACACCCTTTGGCCCTCAGGGGGACATCGGCCTCCGGGTGTGCGAGAAAAACCATGATCGCACACCCTTTGGCCCTCAGGCCGGGATCGGGGTGGGGCGCGAGCACCGCTCCCCACCCCGATCGCACGACGTTTCCCAAGCCGAGTTTCCCCAGCCGATTCTTTCGATTCACCCGGGGTCTACCGGGCGCGTTCGTCGAATTGCGCCGGAATCACCCGCCGGCCGGGAACACGGTATATATGATGACAAGCGGCCGGTGGGCGAGCCGCCCGCCAGCCCCGCCGGACCCGCACCGCGTCGGATAGATGACTCCCCGGGTGGCGGCGTGGCGCCGGTGAATATCATCCCCTGGAGTGGACTGCCAATGTCACCCGGCGGATGGGCGTGAAACATGAGTGGGGGCGGGCCCGGTAGCGCCGTCAATGACAATCTCGGCCATCCCGACGGATTTGTCGCGCGACAATCGGAGCTGAGCTTCCTCGGTGCCAGGTTGGCGGACGCGCGGAACGGTGCGCTCACGGTTGTCGCGGTAACCGGCGAGCAGGGTGTCGGCAAGACCACGCTCGTACGCCGGTTCCTCGAGGGGCTCGCCGACGACACGCGAACGCTGGTTGCCAGCGGCGACGAGGCCGAGTCGACGCTGGCCTTCGCAACCATCGCCCAGCTCCTCAGCGGTGTCGACGAACCGCTCGTAGCGCCGAATCTCACCGCGTCGGACGGCAGCGCGCAGGACCCGCTGCGGGTGGGAGCCGCCCTGGTGGCGCTGGCCGGCCAGATGCTCACCGAGTGCGCGACCCTGGTCATCGTCATCGACGACATTCAATGGGCCGACACCGCTTCCCAGCGGGCTCTGGCGTTCGCTTTACGCCGGCTGCGCTCGGACTCCATTCTATGTCTGCTGGTCATGCCGACCACACCCGCGGTGGCACTCACCGACGGGTTGCTGCGTTTTCTCGCCGAACGGGGAACGCCACTGCGCGTGCGCGGGCTGGACCCGTCGGACCTGCGCGAACTGTCTCGGCTGGTGTCCGGCAGCCCGATGTCGACCCACGCGGCCGAACGTATCTTCCAGTTGACCGACGGCAATCCGCTGCACGCCCGCGCGTTGCTGGAGGAATTTTCCTCGGATGCGCTGGACAACGACGCCGAACCGTTACCGGCGCCACGCTCGTTCACGCTGGTCGTGCTCGGCCGGCTGGCTCAGTGCGCGCCCGAAGGTCGCTCGCTCACCATGGCGGCGGCGGTGCTCGGTCGGTCCTGCCAGCTGGTGGACGCGGCCAGGCTCGCGGAGATCAGGGCGCCGCTGCCCGCGCTCGAGCAGGCGGTCGCCTCGTCGCTGCTGATCGAGGAGACCACGAGGCTGGAACACCGGATCGCCTTCGCCCATCCGCTCGTACGGTCGGCAATCTATCATGATCTTGGACCGGCGCACCGGTCGGCCCTGCACCTGCGAGCCGCGCAGCTGGCCCATGACGACAGGGCCCGGCTGCGCCACCGGATAACGGCGACGATCGTTCCCGATCCGGACCTCGCGGCCGAGATCACCGTCGCGGCGGAGCGCCTGGCCGTCGAGGCCCGGTGGGCCGCCGCCGGCGACCTGATGCTGGACGCGGCACGGCTGACCCCGGATCGGCCCACCCAGGAACGGTTGTTCGTCGATGCCGTCGACTTCCTGCTCTACGCGGGCGAACTGGCCCGCGCGGGTCGCCAGACCGACCACGCCGGAGTCATCGAGGATCCGGCGCGGCGCAACTACCTGGCGGGACGCCTCGCGCTCGTCCAGGGCGCCTACAAGGAGTCCACCGCCTACCTACGCGCCGCATGGACCGCGGTCGACCCCGCGGCGGACCCTGCCTTCGCGCGCACGATAGCCGAGCAGACGGCGCTGACGCTGTCGTTCCAGGGCCTCAACCGCGAAGCCGCGATCTGGGGGTCCCGCGCGATGGGCATGGCGGGGACACCGGCGGTCCGGCCGTGGCAGCTGATCGACATACAGATCAGCGCGCTGATCGGATCCGGCCAGTTCGACACGGCCCGGGAACTCGCGGCATCCGTGCCGGAGCCCTACGCCAGGCAACGAGACGGGTTGTTCGGGCGGGGGTATGTCCTGCTGGCATCCGACCGGCTGGAAGCGGCGCGGGAGGCGTTCACCGTCACCGCCACCGCCTACCGCCAGCACGGATCGGTGGGTTACGCACTCGGGGCGCTCGCCTTCCTCTCCGATACCGAGTACCGACTCGGAGCATGGGACGACGCGGTCCTGCACGCCGAGCTCGCCGCATCGATCGCCGGCGACGCCGAACAGCACTGGATGCTGCCGCTGTGCCATGCGGTCGCCGCGGCGCCGCTGGCGGGCCGGGGCCTTGCGGCGGCCGCCGAACACCTGAAGATTCTGGACAACCCGGGATGGCCGCCGGACAACGCCACGCAGGGGCTCGCCGCCGCCACGCGCGCCCGGCTCGCGCACGCCGCCGGGGACACCGAAGGCGTTCTGGCCGCGCTGAGTTTCTTCACCACCATCACGGAGATGGCCGCGCCCGAGCCGGCCTGGATGGCGTGGCGACCGATGCACGCCGAGGCGCTGGCCGGCCTGGGCCGCCCCGACGATGCCGACAGGAGCCTGCGTCCCCTCGAGGAGGCCGCGACCGAGGAAAAGCACCGTTCGGCGCTGGTGGCCTGCGCCCGGGCACGGGCGGCCATCGAGATCGCACGACGGCGGCCGGCAGCCGCCGAGGATGCCTACCGCGACGGTCTGGCACTGGCGGTGGACCAGCCGATCCCGTTCGAACGGGCACTCCTCGAGCTGGGGCACGGCGTCTTCCTGCGCCGGTCCGGTCGGTCAGACGAGGCCATGGCCGCCCTCAGCGCGGCTCAGGCACGGTTCGAGGCACTGGGCGCGCGGCCCTACCTGCTCCGTTGCGACCGCGAACTCGCCGCCTGCGGGCAGGCGCCGGCACAGCCCCGGGGCACCGATCCGGTCGGTTCGCTCACCCCGCAGGAGCGGACGGTGACCCAGCTGGTCTGTACGGGCCTGTCCAACCGCGAGATCGCCGCCGAGCTGGTGCGCAGCGTCAAGACCATCGAATACCACCTCGGAAACGTGTACGCGAAGCTCGGCGTCCGGTCTCGCACCCAGCTGGCCGCGTATCTGCGCGCCGGATGACGAAAACCTGGGGAAATCCCCGGGGACACCATTGCGTAATACGGCTACCGTCAACCATGTCGGCTCCGGGTGCAAGGCGGAGGGTGATGGCATTCCGTGATAGACGACACCGAAGGTGGCGAGACTGCCGCGGTAACCGTGCGGCTCGTCATGGAACTGACCCCGGTCACCACCGACCGTATCGACGGGCGCATCCGTTTCGACGACGAGCGCATCGCGGAGTTCCACGGCTGGATGGATCTGATCCGCGTCCTGGAGGAGGTGATCGCGATACACAGCCCGCCACCGGCCGATGGCTGACACCGCGGCCGGCCCATGCCCCCCGGGGGGGGCACGGGCGGTGCTCCGTCGGCGGATTCCCGACACGTTTTCAACGCATGGTTCCGAAGGGGTAGGACGTGCCTGTGACGCTGAGACTCGTCAGCGGAAGTCATGAGGCGACCGTGCCGACCGGTCGACCCTTTGTCGTCGGACGCGGCCGGGACGCCGATCTTGTCTTGGCGGATGCCCGGGTTTCGCGTGAGCATCTGGTAATCGAACCGGACGCTCAGGGTTGGACGGTTCGTGATGTGAGCTCCAACGGCACCTGGCTGGGCGGTCAGCGGGTGCGGCGGGTAGCTGTGGAAACTGAGATTCGGCTGCGCCTGGGCACGCCGACCGGCCCCGAGCTCACTGTTCTGCCCGTTCCCGTTCCCGTTCTACCCGTTCCCGCGGACTCCCCCGAGGTCGGCGGTGCGGATCGGGATCCGCACTCGCAGCTGCTGACCCTGCGGCCGGACGCCGCGGGTTATGAGCCCGGTCCGAAACTTCCGCGCTCTGACCACCTCGGCCACCCCGACGATTTTCTTCAGGTGGACAGCCTGGAGGGTGCGCACGAACGCCGCAACGTCCATCGACTGTTTCGTGGAACGTTGTCGATCGGGCGGTCCGGGGGTAACGACATCACGGTGGGAGACCTGCTCGCATCCCGGTGGCACGCCGAGCTCCTGATCGGCGACAGCGGGGTTGAGATCGTCGACCTGGGGTCGGCGAACGGGACATTCGTCAACGGTTCCCGCGTCACCAGGGCAGTTCTCGCCCAACGTGACGTGATTGCCGTGGGACATCATCTCTTCCAGGTCGAGGGTGACCAGCTGGTCGAGTACCTGGACTCCGGTGATGTCACCTTCGAGGCCGACGGGCTGAGCGTGTTCGTCGGTGATACGCAGATCCTGCACTCGGTGAGTTTCCGGCTGCCGGGTCAGGCGCTGTTGGCCGTCATCGGTCCGAGCGGAGCCGGTAAGTCGACGTTGTTGAACGCACTGACCGGATTCCGACCGGCGGATCAGGGAACGGTCCGCTATGCCGGCCGGGACATGTACAACGAGTACGATGAACTGCGTCGCCGGATCGGTCATGTCCCGCAGGACGACCTGCTGCACACGACACTGACCGTGCGCAAAGCGCTTGATTACGGGGCGGAACTGCGCTTCCCGCCGGATACCACGAGGGCGGAGCGGCGGGCGCGGGCGGACGAGGTCCTGGCCGAACTGGGTCTGACGCATCGGGCGGGCCTACCGGTACAGAAGCTCTCCGGCGGCCAACGAAAGCGCACCAGCGTGGCGCTTGAACTCCTGACCCGGCCCACGCTGCTGTTCCTGGACGAACCGACGTCCGGTCTTGATCCAGGTCTGGACAAGAACGTGATGGGCTCTCTGCGGGGGCTGGCCGATGACGGGCGAACGGTCGTCGTCGTAACCCACAGCGTCGCGCAGCTTGATGTCTGCGATTATATTCTGGTACTCGCGAAGGGCGGGTATATCGCCTATTTCGGCCCACCGCGGTATGCTCTGTCGTTTCTCGGGGAGAGCGTCTGGGCCGACGTCTTCGAAATGCTGGAGGAAACGCCCGGAGAGGTCCTGGCAGACCGTTTCCGGGATTCGCGCTTCTACGTACCGGCATCGGTCACCGCGCCGCCCGCCCGACCTGTGCCGGCGGAGCTGCCAAGCGTCCGCCAGCAGTCGGTTCTGTTCCAGACAATAACTCTCAGCCGCCGCATGCTGAGTGTCATCGCCTCCGACCGCTCGTATCTCGGGCTCGTCATCGCTTTTCCGTTCCTGCTGGGCATCATGCCCCGGGTGGTGGGACGCAACCTGGACGTGCTTCCCAACCGGCCGAATCAGGACGCGCCGCTGATACTTCTGGTGATGGTGCTGTGCGCCTGTTTCATGGGGATGGCCAATTCGGTCCGAGAGATCGTCAAGGAACGGGCGATCTACCGGCGGGAACGGGCCATCGGATTATCCAGAACCGCCTATCTCGCGGCGAAGGTCGTCGTTCTCACGATGGTCACCGCGGTGCAGAGTGTCGTGTTCACGACGATCGGTATCCTCGGTCATGAACCACGCCACGCGGTGGTCCTCGGCTCCCCGCTGCTGGAACTCATCGTCGCGGTCACCGTGATCTCACTGTCGTCCGCAATGATCGGCCTGGTGATCTCGGCACTGGTGGACAACTCGGACAAGGCCATGCCACTGCTTGTGCTCATCACCATGTCACAGGTCATGTTCAGCGGCGGGCTCGTCGCGGTGCACGGCAAACGAGGGCTGGAGGAGATCAGTGCCCTCGCGCCCGCCCGGTGGGGTTTCGCGGCGGTCGCCTCGGCCGCCGATCTCAACAAGGTGCAGAAACGAGGAGACCCGCAGTTGAATCCGGACAGTATTGCCGACCCGCAGTGGGCACATACGGCGACCGTCTACCTCACCGACGTCCTCGCGTGCCTGACTCTCGGCATCCTCGCGGTGATCCTTACGGCGCTGTTGCTCCGGCGGATGGATCCGAAGATCGTTCACCGGAGATTCCGCCCGGCCTCCGTCGGCTCGCAATAGAATTCTCCCGGTCGGCCGTCGCTCGAACTCGGCCGGCGGCATCCCAGCGTCCAGCCGGCCAAAGGCGACGCGATCATTGCTCCTCCGCGTCGCCGGCGGCCCAATAGGTTCAGGAGGACCCGTGACAGCGTTGCGGTGGCAACGACTCAAAGACCATGATCGACAGCTCATCCAATCCCGACCCGTGTCCGGTGAACAGCGGACCGACTACCCGATCGGCTGGTACTTCGCGCGTTTCAGTGAGGATCTCGCCCCGGGGCAGGTGGTACCCGTTGAGTTCATGTCCCGCCGGTACGCGCTTTTCCGCGACCAGGACGGCGCGGTGGTGATGATCGAGCGCCGGTACTCCGCGGCGGACCGGGATCCGCCGCGAGCGCGTCAGCCCACGATCCCGGTCCTGGAGCGGGTGGGGAACATCTGGTTCTGGTACGGCCCAGAGCCGGCCCGGGAATTCCTCGACGTCGCGTCATTCGACTCATCCCGATACACGAATGTCAAAGGGGAGATCCACATCGGGCGGAGCGATCCGTTGCCGATGTTCGAACACGTCGCCGACTCGTATCATTTTCCACACAACCACAAGGCGGCCGGGCAGCTCGAATACATCGTCACCGCCAACGAAGGAGACCGTTTCGAGTTCCAGCTGCGACCGGCGCCGGGGACGGACGGGGTCAACGTCCAGCGGTTCTTCAAGCCCCATGCCTTCATCGAGATGGCGGGGCCCTGCATCGCCGTCTACCGAGCGCAGAAAAACGCCACCATCAATCGTGACTCGCCGCTGCTGACAGTTCTGCTCGGTGCCACTCCGGTCCGGGAGAACGTCTCGATCCTCTCCTGGCGGATCGCCGTCCGCAAGGTCGGCACGACACCGTTCCACAGCCCGTTGAACTGGCTGCTCACCCGGGCGATCTGGCGTGTCATAGCCTGGAACGTGCATGTCGACCTGGAAGTCCTGAAATGGATGAGACGGCCGGCCAAGACGCTGTGGGTGAAGCCCGACGGTTCGTCCGTCCGCGAGTACCGGAACTTCTACAACCGCGCCATCATCGCCGGTTGGCGTCCTGATCACCAGCCTGATCCGCAGCCTGCACCGGACCGGCCGGAAGTCGAACTGACCGGAAATCGCGACTGATCCGCGGCGCGCGCCGTCCCGGTGCTGTCCGGACTCCCGGCCACTCTCAGGGCCCGGCGCCGGTCGCCGCGTTCAAGGCGTAGACCCGGGAGTCCAGGCTGCCGATATAGACCAGGCCGTTCACGACGGCCGGCGACGAGTCGTCCACCGGCGCTCCGGTGGCGTACCGCCACCGGAGTTTCCCGGTGACAGCTTCCACGGCATAGACATAGCGGTCGCGACTACCCACGTAGACCAGGTCGTTCGCCACGGCCGGTGAGGAGCGGATGCCGTTGTCGGTGGAGAACCGCCAGCGGGACCGACCGGTGCTGGCGTCCAGCGCGTAGAGGTTGCCGTCATCGCTTCCCACGTAGACCACCCGCTCGACCAGCAACGGCGTCGAGACCACCCCGTTGTCAGCCGTGAACTGCCAGTTCAGTGTTCCGGTCACGGTGTTCAGGGCGTAGACGTTGTGGTCGTCCGCGCCGATCCACAGTGTTTCGCCCGACACCGCGGGTGAGGAGTCCACGGTGCTGGCCGTGGTGAAGTGCCAGCGTGGGCGTCCGGTGGCGATGTCCAGCGCGTAGATGTTCTTGTCCCGGCACCCGATGTAAACCCCGCCGCCATACACGGTGGGGGAGGAGTTGAACCAGTCGCCACCGGTGAAACGCCAGCGTTCGGTGCCCGTTGTCGCGTCCACCGCATAGAGGTTATGGTCCCGGCAGCCGATGTAGACCACACCGTCGGCCACGGCCGGGGACGAGTGCATCACGCCACCGGTGCGGAACGTCCAGACGGGCTGACCGGTCGCAGCGTTCACCGCATACAGCTGGGAGTCGTTGCACCCGACGTACACCAAGCCGTCGGCGACCGCCGGGGATGACGTCACCGAACCACCGGTCTGATAGCGCCAGCGCGGCTGCCCGGTCACGGCATCGATGGCGTACAGGTGGGCGTCGTTGCTGCCGATGTAGACGGCTCCGTCGACGACCGCCGGGGAGGAGAACACCTGATCCCGGCAGGCGAATGCCCACGGCCGGGGGCCAGCGCTGTCCGTGCTCCCGCCGACCAGACGCACCGCCCCCCAGACCCCCGCGCCGACCACACCCACCGCACCCACCGCCGCCGCCGCGGCCCCGGTCGCCCGCAGCATGGTTCGCCGGGACACCCGCGCGGATTCGCGTCGATCGGCCGCACCGCCCCCGCTGTCGCCGTCGCGGGCCGGGGGCAGGATCTCCGCCGCTGGGAGCGGCGGGGTCACCGCGATCAGGGGAGCCAGCTGCGGAGACGGGGTGGAGGTCACCGCCTGCGACTCGCGGGCTGACCGGGACCGGACCTCCGCCGGTCCGGACGGCCCATCAGATGGGCGGGGGCTGTGCCGCCGCTCATAGGCCTCCACCAGCTCGTACCCGACCCGCGGCAACCACTGCTCGGCGCCGACACCGCCCGGTGCCCGCAGCCAGGTTCCAGCGATCTCCTCCAGTAGCTGATTCGTAGTGGGCCGCGCCGCCGGATCCCGTTGCGTGCACCGGCGAATCAGCTCGGTGAGCGCCGCGGGCACCCCGCTGAGATCCGGCGGGTCGGTGAGCAGCTGGGCCAGCACGTTCACCGGCGTGTCGCCCAGGTAGGGCAGGCGGCCCGTCGCCGCGTACAGCAAGGTGGCGCCAAGGGAGTACACGTCGGTGGCGGGGGTCACCGACGAGGTGTCCAGCGCCTGTTCCGGGGACATGTACTGGGGCGTTCCGATCACGGCCTGGGTGAGCTGCGTGCTGGTGTCCACCGTCCTGACCAGACCGAAGTCGATGACCTTGGGATTGTCCTTGGTCACCAGCACGTTCGACGGTTTCAGGTCACGGTGGATCAGCCCCACCCGGTGGATGGATTCCAGCGCCTCGGCGATCCCGGCCGCGAGCCAGAACACCGCGCGGACCGGCAGCGGACCGACCCGGCGCACCAGCAGATGCAGGGATGGCGCGGCCACGTAGGCGGTGGCCAACCACGGCATCGCCGCAGCCGCGTCGGCATCCACCACGGCGGCCGTGAACACGCCGCTGACCTGCCGGGCCGCCGCCGCCTCCCGTGCGAACCGCGCCCGGAAACCCGGCGCACCCACCATGTCGGTCCGTACCGTCTTGACGGCGACAAGCAGGCCCGATCGGGACTGGCCCAGGTACACCCGACCCATCCCGCCGGAGCCCAGCCGACCCATGATCCGGTATGGGCCGATCATCCGCGGGTCCTCGGGCAGCAGCGGCTCATACGGGTTCCCGGAGGACTCCTGCCGGCTCCCGGAAGAATTGTTCGGTCCACTCACGCCGGCATCCATCCGTCTCCCACCATGGCAGTCACAACCGCCACGACAATCACAACCACCGCGACAGCCGTCATCGTCTCCCAACCGGACGAGTGTCGACCGTGGCGGTTCCACCAGCCGAGCTGCCAGCCGCCGGACTGGCACCGGCCGGACTACCAGCCGCCGGACTGGCACCAGCCCCGTTGTCCGCGGTTGGCGGTCCCGGCGCCAGTGCCCTGCCGACCGCCGCGACCAGCCACGGGGCGAGGCTGTCCATCCCCGCGGGGGCGAGGTGGACGGCGTCGAAATACAACGGCCTGCCGGCGGACGTACGCGTCCAGCACTGTCCGGCCTGGCACAGCGCCGCGTCGACATCCAACAA